>CASEWY010000193.1 GCA_949291625.1 uncultured Bacillota bacterium | reverse complement strand
ATGAAGTAATGATTAAACAATTTAAATCAATGTTCAATGCAATAAATAATGAATTAAATACAACATTTAGATCATTATTTGGAGGAGGAAAGGCTAAGTTAATTTTAGAAGATCCTACTGATTTATTAAATACTGGAATAGATATTGATGTTCAACCTCCAGGAAAAGCAGTACAAAATATTCGCTTATTTTCTGGTGGAGAGAAAGCTTTGATTGCTATATGTGTAATTTTTACAATATTAAAAGTTAAACCTGTACCATTAATTATTTTTGATGAAGTTGAAGCTGCGCTTGATCAATCAAATGTAGAAAGATTTGCTAAATATCTTAAAACTTTTGTTAATCAAACACAATTTATTGTGGTTACACATCGTCCAGGTACTATGCAAGAGTGTGATGTATTATATGGTGTAACGATGCAAAAACAAGGAGTTTCACAAATGTTAAAAGTAGAATTATATGATGCGATTGAAATGGCTGATGATAAGGAGGCAAAATAATGGATTTTATTGATAAGATAAAAGCAAAATTTGCTAAAAAAGATGATAAAGCCATCTATTTATCAGGTTTTAAAAAGACTCATGATAATTTAGGGGAAAAATTAAATGAAATTGCTTTTAAATATACAGGTATTAATGATGATTTTTTAGAAGAGCTTACCATCGTATTATTAGAAAGTGATGTGGGTATAGAATTAGCTGATTTAATTTGTGAAAGACTTAAAGAAAAAGCTAAAAATTACCCTGTAATTCGTTTTGAATGGGCAATTAATTTCTTATTAGAGATTATGAGCGAAATATATAATGAACAAGAAGATATTCCTATTAAATATAATGATTGCGGTCCTACAGTCATTTTATTAGTAGGGGTAAATGGTAGTGGAAAGACTACAACATGTGCTAAATTAATTAAAAAATATCAAAATGAAGGCAAAAAAGTGGCAGTTGTAGCAGCAGATACTTTTAGAGCTGGAGCTATAGAACAACTAGCTAAATGGGCTGAAAAATTAAATGTTCCATGCATTAAAGGAAGAGAAAATGGTGATCCAAGTGCTGCATTAGTAGATGGTTGTCGCTATGCTAAAGAAAATAATATAGATATATTATTATGTGATACAGCTGGAAGATTACAAAATAAGTTTAATTTAATGCATGAATTAGAAAAAATGTATAAAGTAATAGGAAGAGAAATTCCTGGGGCACCTCATAATTCGTGGTTAGTACTAGATGCTACAACAGGACAAAATGGTTTATCACAAGCCATGATTTTTGATGAAGCATGTGATCTGACAGGTATAGTTTTAACTAAAATGGATGGTACAGCAAAAGGTGGTATTATCATCGCTATAAAACATAAGTTGAAAATTCCTGTAGTATTTATAGGTCTAGGTGAAAAAGAAGATGATTTAAGACCATTTGATTTAGATGCTTATTTATATAGCATTTCTGAAGGTATAAAAAATGGATAAATTTGCAGCTAATGATTTATTAGATCAATATGAATCACTTTTAACTGAAAATCAACAAAAAATATGCCAACTATATTTTAGAGAAGATTTTTCCTTAATGGAAATTAGTGAACTTATGAATATTTCTCGTTCTGCTGTATTTGATACAATAAGAAGATGTGAAAAAATTTTGAATCAATATGAGGAAAAATTAGCATTATGTAAAAAAACTCATAAAAGACATATTTTATATCAAAAGATAAAAGCGTATAATATAGCTGATATCAATGATATTGTTGAAGAATTAATAGATACTGAATAATAAGGAGGAAAAGAAAGTAGATGAGTAAAGTTATTTCAGTAAATGCCGGATCTTCTAGTTTGAAGTTCCAATTATTTGATATGCCTAGTGAAACAGTATTAACTAGTGGACAAGCTGAAAGAATTGGTTTGGATGAGGGCATATTTACTATTAAAGTTAATGGAGAAAAATTTGTTAAAAACTTACCAATCAAAGATCATAAAGTTGCCGTAAATTTATTATTAGAAGCTTTAATTGAACATAAAATTGTTAATAGCTTAGATGAAATTGATGCAGCAGGTCATCGTATTGTGCAAGGTGGATCATATTTTGATTCATCAGTTAAAGTTGATGATGATGTAGTTAGTAAGGTAGAAGAATTGTGTGAACTTGCACCTTTACATAATCCAGCTCATTTAGTTTGTTATAATGCTTTTAAAGAAGCTTTACCTAATATTGGACATGTATTTGTATTTGATACAGCTTTCCATCAAACTATGACTGCTGAATCTTATTTATTCCCAGTTCCATATGAATGGTATACAGACTATAAGATTAGAAGATATGGAGCTCATGGTACATCTCATCAATATGTTTCTCAACGTTGTGCACAATTGATGAATAGAGATATCAAAGATATGAATATCATTACTTGTCATTTAGGTAATGGAGCATCTATTACAGCAGTTAAAGGTGGCAAGTGTGTAAATACATCTATGGGTCTTACTCCATTAGGAGGAATCATGATGGGTACAAGAAGTGGAGATATCGATCCAACTGTTGTATTCTATATGATGAAAAAATTAGGATGCACACCTGATGAAATGGATGTTTATTTAAATAAAAAATCTGGTATGCTAGGAGTTAGTGGTATTTCTAGTGATGCTAGAGATATTGAAGATGCTGTTAAAGCTGGAAATGAAAGAGCTATTTTAACTCAAGAATTATATGTAAATCGTGTAATTAACGTCATTGGTGGCTATGTTATGCAAATGGGTAGCGTAGATGCAATTGTATTTACTGCAGGTCTTGGTGAAAATGATGCTAATTTAAGAGGTAAAATCTTAAAAGCTTTAACTAGTGGATTAGGATTGAGCATCGATTATGAAGCTAATAATGTTAGAGGAAAAGAAAATTGTGTTTCTAATGATGATTCTAAAGTTGTAGTATGGGTAATTCCTACTAATGAAGAAGTTGTAATTGCTCGTGATACTGTTAGAATCTTAGGATTATAATATGTCTGAATTTGCTAAAATATTTAAAGAATATATTGAAGAATATGACATTATAACCATTTATCGTCATGTTCATCCAGATATGGATGCATATGGCTCCCAATTTGGCTTAAAAACATGGCTATTAGATAATTATCCTAATAAACAAGTTTATGCTTTGGGATATGAAACTAGTGATGTTGAATTTATTCCTCAAAGTGATGTAGTAGAGGATGATATCATTAAAAATAGTTTAGCAATTGCTGTTGATTGCGGAAATCTTGATAGAATTGATGATCAAAGAATTACATTAGCAAAAAAAATATTAAAAATTGATCATCATCCTAATGTAGAAGAATATGGTGTAGATAATCTAGTTGATACTACTTGTGCATCATGTACACAATTATTAGCTACAATATTTAAAGAAATTGATTCTAATAGCGTTTTAAAGACATGTAGCGAATATTTATATCGAGGATTATTAACTGATAGTCTATGTTTCAAAACTTCTTCTACAAGCTTTAAAACTTTAGAAATTGGTTCTTATTTAGCAAGTAAGGATATTGATATTCGAAAAATTAATTTAGAATTGTTTGATGTAGATTTAAAAACTTTTAAATTACAAACAATTGTAAGAAATAAAATAAATATTATAGATGATCATATAGCATATGTTATTTTTGATCTTCATGAACTAAATGAATATCAATTAGATGGTAAAAAAGCTAGAGAATTCGTTAATGAAATGGGCAATATAAAAGAATTTGAGATATGGGCCATATTTAATGAACGTATAGACGCAAATAACAATATCATATATGATGGTTCTATTAGATCAAAATATGTTCCTATAAACGTTATAGCAAGCAAATACAACGGTGGGGGACATGCAAATGCCTCAGGTGTTAAAGGGCTAAGTAAAAGCGATTTAAAAAACATTTTAATAGATTTTAAACAAGCATTAAATATAATATAATTTACTGGTTGATTTTTATTAAATGTTTGTATAAAATAATTGAAGTAAAGGAGATTTAAAAATGGAAAATGTAAACAAAAAAGCATTAGTTGATGCAATTGCTGCAAAAACTGGTTCTACAAAAAAAGATACCACAATACTTGTAGATGCTGTATTTAATACTATTGCAGAAGAATTAAGCAAAGGAAATACAGTTGATGTTGCAGGATTTGGAAAATTTGTTGTAAATGAAAGAGCAGCAAGAACTGGACGTAATCCTTTCACAGGTGAAACTATGGAAATAGCTGCAAGTAAGGCCCCTGCATTTAAAGCTTCTAAAGCTCTAAAAACTGTTGTTAAATAAAGATTAATATTATAAAAGTCACTTTAATTTAGTGACTTTTTTTGCGCATGTAATTTAATTAATACATTTTTACTTAAATAAATAGAAATATTCATCATTTTAATAATCTACTGATATTGTTTAGGAAATTTTTGACCAAAAATATGACTATACAACTCATATAAAATCTAATAAAATTTAATTTGTACATTCATATGTTGACATTTATACAGCATATGAATCTAGTGTTAAAGGCGCAGGAATTAGGCCTTGGAACTTTGGTGACGGGCATCCGTGATGCACAAAAACTTTCAGAATTATTGGCGATCCTGGACGATCAGCAGATCGTTAGCGTCATAGCCGTTGGCTATCCCGATATCGAACCTGAGATGCCTTGCAGAAAGGCAGTTGAAGATGTCGCAACGTTCATCTAAAATAATGTCATTTGTAATTGATCGTTATTTTTGTTATA
>CASEWY010000192.1 GCA_949291625.1 uncultured Bacillota bacterium | reverse complement strand
TCATCGTAAGGATATATGTAAGTATGCAATAGTGGAAAGCGCACTTGTAATACCTTCAAAATTCACATATTTTATGATTAAGCCTGCGTTTGGGAGTTGTTATGGTTTGATAAAGTATAAATGGTTTTCAAAATTACAATTTAAATCATTACGAATAAAGCAGAATTTGTTTGATAATTATTACAAAGATACTTGTGCAATAACAAAGGGCGATATGATTGCTTTTTTACAGGAAAACTCATTATATTCCTTAAAAGATGGGATTGAAAAGAGCGAAGCAATAGTTCATATTTTCGTCGGAGAAAAAGAAAATCACTTAATGAAAAAATCAGCAGAACTAATTCATAAAAAACTACAGAATAGTTCTATACAAGTTCTTCCTAATATGTACCATGGAGAGCTTTCAATAAATCATGCAGATGATTATGTAAGAAGACTATTAGAAATAATAGAACAAAAATAAATCTTAAATTTAATCATCACTAAAATTACATTAAAAAATAGATAGAAACAATTGGAGATAAATGAGTATTTCAAACACTTCCTTGCACATGCAGTATGACCACTAAATTGGAAGTTGAAAAGATCAAGATCAATATAAGAAAATACATGAGGGTTAATGAAAAAGATAAGTTTGTTTATTGCAATGAGCCTTGACGGATATATAGCAGATAGTAAAGGCGGTGTTGAATGGCTGAGAGGACAAAGCGATGATGATAACATTGACACATATTCTGAATTTGTAAAAGATATTGATACTGTGATAATGGGATGGAATACTTATCATCAAATCATTACAGAGCTTTCACCAGATAAATGGGTTTATGATGAATTTACGACCTATGTTGTAACACATCATAAAGAGACTTCTTCCAATAAAATTAAGTTTGTTGATAAGAACCCAGTTGAACTAGTAAAAAAGTTGCGAAAAGAAAACGGAAAAGATGTATGGATATGCGGTGGCGCCAATATTGTTCAGCAATTGATCAAAGAAGATTTAATAGCTAGCCATTGACAATCATTTCATTTGGTGATATGTAATATTTGAAAATAATATGTTATTAAAAATGGGGGCATATATAATGAAAAAATTATTAGCTGTTTTAATTGCTGTAGGTATTATTTTAGGTATTGGAGGCATAACAGTCTTGGCTTGTGGATATGTCGATAATAATAATGATGGAATTTGTGATAATTATCCAATTTGTCATCATGTTAATGATGATATAAATTATAGCAATTATCAGTATTATGGACATCATGGACATCATGGTCATCATTGCCATTGATAGAAATCATATATTAAGTTATTTAAGCGCGCTAATCGATATAATTAAAATTATGTGATACTTCATGTTTAATTAAAAAATTAGCGTGTTTTTTTATCGTTATTTATTTGATATAATACTTAAGCATGATAAAAGGAAATAATTATGAATTTTTTAGAAAAAAGAATCTTAAAAGATGGTATTGTAGCTAAAAATAATGTATTAAAAGTTGATAGTTTTTTAAATCATCAAATGGATATTAATTTGCTTGAAGAAATCGCAAAAGAGTTTAGGTTAAGATTCAATAATAAAAAAATAGATAAGATCTTAACTATAGAATCTTCAGGCATAGCTATCGCTTGTATGTGTGCAAAAGAGTTTAATGTTCCTATGATATTTGCTAAAAAGAGTAAGAGCATTAATATTGAAGGTGATGTATATAGTGCTGAAGTTGAATCTTTTACCCATAAGACTATTAATCATGTGATAGTTTCTAAAAAGTTTATTAAAGCTCATGAAAACATTTTAATTGTTGATGATTTTTTAGCTAATGGTTGTGCTTTACAAGGACTTATTTCTATTGTTCAACAAGCTGATGCTAAAGTAGAGGGAATTGGTATTGTAATCGAAAAAGGTTTTCAAGATGGGGGTAAGATAATTCGTAATCTTGGATATCAATTAGAGTCTTTAGCTATTATTGATGATATGAATGATATAACAAAAGAAATTAAATTTAGGTAAGTGATATATGGTTTTTAGTAGTTTAGTTTTTTTATTTGTTTATTTTCCCATAACATTATTTATTATGAAAATTGCGCCAATAAAATATCGTAATTTCATTTTATTAATTGTTAGTTTATTTTTTTATGGTTGGTCTGAACCAAAATATATTATTTTAATGATTATTAGCTGTATAGTTAATTATTATTTTGGTCATTTGATAACTATAAAAAAGAATGATGCAAAAAAGATATTGGTTTTGTTGGTAATATTTAATTTAGGATTATTAGGATTTTTTAAATATTATGACTTTTTTGTTGGAATAATTAATAGTCTAGGAATTAATATTTTAAAACCATTAAATATACCTTTACCAGTAGGTATATCATTTTATACTTTCCAAGCGATGTCTTATCCTATAGATATTTATCGTAATCAGGCAGATGAACAAAAA
>CASEWY010000191.1 GCA_949291625.1 uncultured Bacillota bacterium | reverse complement strand
AAAACCTTTAGCTGTTTCTAATACAACAAACTCGATAAAATGTGCTTCGGTCATTGGATGAATTTCACTACCAACTGTTACTCTAACAATATTATTCTCTCTAGTAACTACTGGCACGTGTTTTTCTTGAGAAGCATCGGTAGTATTAGCAGTCAATTCTTTCATTGGAGTTCCACAACAAACTACAGGTACATTAGAATCACTTACCTTTACGATAACATTTTTACAATGTTCACAAATATAAAATTTTAATTCTTTAGACATTTTTAAATCCTCCTAGATTTATTATTATTTATTTAAGTAAATATTGCAAGCAAAATGCATTATTCTACACTTTTTAAGGATTCAACCATCGGAATATTACGTAATTTCTTCTTCATAACTTGATTTACAATAAAGGCAAAAATCAAAGTAATGACTACAGCATAAACATAACTTATATTATTTATGATTCTACCAAACATTATATAATCCAATTCAACAACTACCATTATAGTTAAATGTAGTAATTTTCCTAAACCAAGCCCCACTATGCTACCAATTAAAGTCAATAATATATTTTCATTATATATATAATGATTTACTTCTTTATTATTGAATCCTAATACCATTAAAGTTGCAATTTCACGCGTTCTTTCAGATATATTAACATTAGTTAGATTATATAAAACTACAAAGGCTAAAGCACCTGCCGATATTATCAAAACTACTACTATATAGTCTAAACTTTTAATCATATCTTCAAAATTAGTACGAATAGAAGTATTAAATGTTAATGTTTCTACGCCTTCAAACTGACTAATTTGTTTTGCTGGAGTTGAATCATCATTTTGATATGCATCTTCAACTTTAAGTAAAATAGAATTATTTACTGCTCTAATATCATAAGTATTCTTAAATGTTGCACTAGTCATAAAAACATAATGATTTACATAGTTTTCACAAATACCATCAACCGTAAAGTCTCTAGTCATGCCATCAACGTTTTCTAATGATATCACATCACCTACACCTATACTTAATGCATTAGCCATTCTCTCTGTAATGATGATGCCATCTGTTGATAATGATAATGGTTTTTTTGATGTTCTTTCATGAAGATCGATAAAATCTTTGAAGTTTTCATTATCATCAATAACTGTGATAGTTACATCACGACTTTCTCCATCGAAAGTCAATGATCCATTTGCAGTATAAGTTAAAAATGCCTCACTAATAGATGAACTATCTTCAATTTTTGTAACTAATTCTTCTTTTTGCGCATTAGTTAAACTATCATCGATAGTCGCAACACCATTATATTTAAATATCTCACCAAATTGCTTATCTACAATTGTATTTATAGAATCTTTAATACCAAAACCTGCTACTATCAAAGCAGTACATCCAGAGATTCCTACAACCGTCATAATGAATCTCTTCTTATATCTAAAGATATTACGACATGTTACTTTTGATGTAAAAGATAAACGTTTCCAAATAAATGTTATTCTTTCCAATAATATTTTTTTACCAACTTTTGGAGCTTTAGGACGCATCAATTCACTAGGCACTTCAACTAAAGATTTATAACATGAAGAGAATGATGCAATTGTCGTTATCAATACAGATAAAACTGTTGCACTAATCATGATATCCCATTGCATTTCAAAATTCATTTGTGAAGGTAATAGATACATCATATTCCATGCTGTATATATAATATATGGGAATGCAAATACACCAACTAAAAGGCCTAAAATTGAGCCAATAATACTAGCAATTGCCGCATAGAAAACATACTTAAATGCAATTTTAGCATTACTATATCCTAGAGCTTTTAAGGTACCAATTTCACTTCGTTCTTCATCTACCATCCTAGTCATGGTTGTTAAACATACTAATGCAGCTACAAAATAGAAGAATACTGGGAAAACTTTAGCTATCGCTTCTATTCGATCACTAGCTCCTTCATAGTCTACATAACTATAATGACTATGACGATCTAAAACATACCATCTTGCTTCTCCAATTTGATCTATTTGATCTTGAGCTTTAACTAGCTCATCATAAGCTTCATCAAGTTTTTCTTGACCTTCTATTTTTTGAGTTTCTAGTTCAATTTCACCTTGTGCAAGAGTATAAGTAGCATTTTCTATTTCTTTTTCTGCATTAGCAAATTCCACTTCTGCTTGCGCTTTTTGGGTAGCTAATTGATTTTCTCCATCAATAATCTGTTGATTATAACTATCAATACGTTGTTGTAATTCATCTAATACTTGTTTAGAAGCTGCTAAGTTTTCATCAATACCTGCTATTGTTTGTTCTAATAAACTTACTTGTGCTTGATATGCTTGAAGCTCAGCTTCACATCTAGCTAATTCAATAGAAGCATCTGTCAAATCTTGTTCAAGATTTGGATATTGCTGATTTATTTCATCAATTTTAGTATTATTTTCAGATATTTTACTATTATTCGCTTCAATTTTACTATTAGCATCAGCTATTTGTTGTTCTAATTCAGCTCTTTTTTCTTCAGTTATACTAGTATCTTCCAATAATTTAGTATTTGTATCAATTACCACTTGTTGTAAAAGATTATCTGCTTCTAAAGTAGTGTTTTCTGTATTATAAGCCGTCAAATTATCGCTTGCGCTTTGATATTCAGTATATATCACATTTTGTGCATCATACGCTTCTTGTGCTGTGGCTTCTTGTTTTGAAGCTTCATCTAATTGCTTTTGGGCTTCTTGTTTTTGCACTAATATTTGCTCATTTTGCTTATCATATTCAACCTTAGCTTTATCTAATTCTTCACTAATCATTGCTAATTGTTGTTTATTAGTATCAATTTGCATTTGTGCAGAAGCAAACTGACTTTCAGCTAAATCTTTCTTTGATTGTAAGGTTAATCTTCCTTCTAATAATTCAAGTTTACCATCTTCAATCTGTTTTTCCGCTTTACTAATTTCTTCATTATAAGTCTGTAAGCCATCTTCATATTCTTTGGTATATTTATCTAATTCAGCTTGTGCTTCTTCTAAAATATCTGCTCTTCTTATTTCTGAGCGTTCTATCCCTAAACTTTCTAATTCATTAGTAACATCTTCAATATAATCAAAATAAGTTTGCGAATAACTATTATATTGTTTTGCTCCTTCAACAGTTAGATATGCCTCTGTATATACATCTAAGGCAAAATCCACACTTGGAACATACATATAATAATTAACTGTTCCCCCTCCTATATTAGAAGATCCTTTTTGATAAGATAGATAATAAGGGGAATGCATCAAACCAACAACTTCATAAGTAATTGTATTAAAAGTATCATTTATATCATCATCAGTACCCGAATGAATAGTAATTGTATCACCTATCTCAATCGGATCTTCGCCCATTGATGATTTTTCTACAATACATTCTCCACTTTTATTAGGTAATCTACCCTCTTCAATTACAATTTGATTAATATAGTTTTTGTTTTGTACACTAGTATCACTTAAATCTAAAGAATGAACCTTAATAACACTTTCTTTATCATTGATGGTTGCTAGAACATCAGCACTATAGGCTGGCATTATTCCTTCTATTCCTTCAATATTTTCTAAACTTTGGATATCTTCTTCAGTTAAACCAAAATTTGACATAATTTGATAATCCATCAAATTATATTCATCAAAATATAAATCAGCATTATATTTCATATTAGGAGCACTAGCTAAAACTCCTGAGAAAAATGCTACACCAACCGCTACTATCGCCAATATAGAAAAAAATCTACCTTTGGTTTTCCCTATTGTTTTTATAGCATTTTTAAACATCATGCTCTTCATATGTTACCACTCAATACTTTCTATATCCTTTGGATGTTCATTAATTTCTATATTGGCAATCTTACCACTTTTAACATGAATAACTTTGTCTCCCATAGGACACAATGCAAGATTATGAGTAATTACAACAACTGTCATTTTTCTTTCACGACAAGTATCTTGCAATAATTTTAATACTTGTTTACCTGTTTGATAATCCAAAGCACCTGTAGGTTCATCACATAATAATAATTTAGGATTTTTAGCTAAAGCTCTTGCGATAGCTACACGTTGTTGTTCACCACCAGATAACTGAGATGGAAAATTATCTTTGCGACTCTTTAAACCTACCGCTTCTATTGTTTCAATGATATTTAAAGGATTCTTACAAATTTGAGTTGCCAATTCTACATTTTCCTTAGCAGTTAAATTTTGTACTAAATTATAAAATTGAAAGACAAAACCAATATCATATCGTCGATATATACAAAGTTCTTTAGCATTCATCTTACTAACTTCTACCCCATCAACCATGATAGTACCACTTGTACAATTATCCATACCACCTAAGATATTTAATATCGTACTTTTACCAGCTCCAGATTGTCCGGCAATAACCACAAATTCACCTTTTTCAATGGTAAAGTCAACTCCGGATAACGCCTCTATTTCTACTTCTCCCATCTTATAAATCTTTTTTACATTTTGAAATTCAATAAAACTCATAATTCATGCTCCTAAAATTTTAATAATATGCTTTAAATATAATTTGAAATTATTGGCTAACATCTCTCTGTTTTCAATATTACTAAAAGCAAAACTCATTCCGCCAAAAATCGAATTAGCAACTATATAATAATATTCATCATCCAATTTTTCTTCATACCATTTATTACTAAAAGAAATCATTAAATTAGCTAACCAATCAATTATCTTTTTATTAACAATTTCATTTTTCATAATGATTTTCATAATAATAGGATTATCATCATAAATTTCAATTAATTTATCCGCAAGATTTTCAATAACTTCATTTACATCGTCAATGCTAACATT
>CASEWY010000190.1 GCA_949291625.1 uncultured Bacillota bacterium | reverse complement strand
TCAACTAGATTGAGTGAAAGAACTCTTGCTAATAGAAGGGATTTCTATTGTGGGGTTATAGATTATTTAAATAGTTTGCTTAGAAAGTGAGGTATATATGAGAAAAAGTACAGGTAAATTATTAATTGGATTAGCCGTTGGAATTTTGCTTGCTGGAGCTATTGGAACAATAGCTTATGGAAGTGATGGTTTTACTAATTTTGATGTTTCGACTTGGTTTGATGGAGAATGGAGAAAAATTGAAATATCTGATCAGGAAAAAGATTATACTGGAGAGAAATTAGAACCTGATGTTGTATTACCTGAAGGATTTTCATATGAAATTATTAAGATTGAAAATGCAGGTGAAGAAGTTGATTTAGAGGTTGGTGCGGTTGAAATAGGAGATTATGTTTTTACAATTAAGGTTACAAAGGAAGATGAGAGCAGAAATTATTTTTGTAATTTAAAAATTGTTGAGCCTGATAATCAAGTTGAAACAGATGTTGAAGCTAAAAATTTAAGCTTAAAACTAGCAGCTGTTATGCTTGCTGAAGATGGATCAGTAACCAAAGAATTTACGTATACTATTACACCTGAAAATGCGACAAATCAATCTATTAATGTTTCCGTTGCATGGGCACAAAACGATTCATCAGTCACTGATGACGATAGTTTTAAAAATAGTAAAACTGTTACTGATTACGTAACAATTGCAAAAGATGAATCTCAACAGAAAATAACTTTAACTTGTAAACAAGCATTTGGATCTCAAGTAATTGCGAATATTTCTTCAGTTGATAATCCAGAAGCTAAAGCAAGTGTTAAGGTGGAATATCGTAAAAAGAGAACTTATACATACGAAAATGTTGGTCATACATTATCTAGTTCAGTTACCAGTGTAGAAGATTTACTTAATTTTACTTATTCGGATAGTGTTGGAACATTACCATTTAATGGCGTTGCAGAAGATGTTTTAACATTGCAAGATGGAACGATTAATTCAATTGTTTCTTCAAGCTTTACTGGTTATACAAACTTAATGAACGCTTTAAATAAAGGTACTGATTTTGGTGCAATTTTAGATGAAGTTAATGCTTTAGATAGTGATGCATATAATTCAATTACAAGCGCAATGAACGCTCATAAAACTGATTTGATTACTAGGAGTTTTATTTTTTCTAATGCTGACGCTAATACATTAAGCGGATCAATTACTTATGGTGTTGATTTAGGTGCAACTACCATAAAAGTAACCGATATTACTATAAATGATGATAGTATTGAATTTTAACTATTGAGTAATATTTTTGTTTGAAGAGTTTGCTAGTTCTTTTAAAAACTAGGTTTTAAGGAGAAAATTATGCATAGAAAAAAAATAAAAACAGGAAAAATAATGCTTGCAGTTTTAGGTTTATTTTTAGTTGCTGGAGCAACAGGAACTATTACGGCTGGAGCATTAACTGATTGGACATATAGTTTGAACAATCGTTTTAAAGATGTGCGAATTGAAGATCAAGAGTTTGATTATGATGGCGAAGCTAAAACG
>CASEWY010000189.1 GCA_949291625.1 uncultured Bacillota bacterium | reverse complement strand
AAGCACATCAATACCTATTTCAATAATATGAACTATTTCATTAGTAGGAATTTGTGGATCTTGAAGTTCTTCATAATTATCTGGTATATCCATTAATAAATCATAATAAGCAATATTATAAATATAATCCCCTTGCCTATTATCCTCATTTACCAAAACACTAAAAGAAACCGTTCTTATTTCATCAGGTTTTAAATCATGTAAAATAACTTTTATCTTATTATTATTATTTTCTAACAACAAGATATCATCTTCATCATTACTACATTTAATAGAATCTTCAACCAAGGTAGTTTCCTTAGGAATTTCATCCATTAATAAAACATGATTAGCTATAACATTAGAAATATTTTTAACTTCTAAAGTATAAGTAATCTTACGATTTCTGCCAACTAGACTACCACTAATTGGATCAGCTAGTTTTTTCACTTCAACTACAGGATCAATCAATGGATGAGTAACCATATTAGTCTTATGCTTTAATAAATCTTTTATTTCTATATCATTTTGCGGTTTTTCTAAAGATATTCCATATGTTGCATAATTATTAATCTCTTTTAATGGTGTATTCTTATCTACCCTAACAGTAAAACTAACATCAATAATATCATTAGGTTTTAACATCATTATTTCATATTGCACATATCCTTCATCATTATATTCCTTATTAACAAGCAAATCAGGACTATTAGTACCACCAATTTCTTCTTTAAATTCGACAAATTTAGTTCCATCTGGAATTTCATCTTGAAGTAAAATATAACGACTTGTTGTTTTATCAGATGTATTAGTAATATGTAAAGTATAAGTAATTAAACTATCACGAGGTATTGCTGTAGAATCAATAGGTTCACTTGATTTATGAATTTCAATACTAGGTTCTTCTTCAACATTTTCATCAACACTTAAAGTATGTATCGTCTCATTAGTATTTAGCTTAGGTATCATAGATACCATACCAACTTTTCCCACATCTTCATGATAAAGTTCATATAGTGCATGCCTTTTAATAGAAACATTCGGATCAGCATCTTCATTAACAATCACCCTATAGTAAACCTCAGTTTTACCATTTACTGGTATATCATACAAAACCCATTCAACATAAGGTTTACCATCACCATTATCTACATAAACTCCTCCATCACTAATACTTTGGGATTTATAAGTCGTATTATCAGGAATATATTCTCTAACTACAGTATATTTAGCTGTTGCATTACCTACATTTTCTAAACTTATCTTATATAAAATTTCATCTTTTATATCAACAATACTTCCACTTATAGGATCTGCTTCTTTTATTGCCTTAATTATTGGTTCTTTTTCTTTAAGCGGATGAATGGTCATATTAGATGAAAATTTCGGTTTATCTTTTATACCTCCTGCATCACCAGGATCCTCCCATAAATTTTCATAATAAGCAACATTATTAATTTCCATTATGCCAGAAGATATTTGCTCATCTACTTTAACCTTAAAAGACATAATAGCGCTTTGGCCTATAGCTAAATCAGAAGTAACACATTCTACATATGGCTTACCATTATTAGTTATATATTTACATCCTCTTGATGATGATGGTAGTGGTAATGAATTATCCATTGAACCTAATTCATTGATTATTTTTCCATAAATTATCCTATTTGGATCACTTACATATGAAGTAGTACAACTTTGTAAAGTTACTGCCGCAGAAATAGAACCATGATTTCCATTTTTATAGCCCCTAAATGAAATAGTTTTACCTGCGCTAACATTAACTTTACCCGATAAACTTCTAGCTCCAGGAACTAAAGTACTCGTTGGCCTATATGAGCTTGAATAAATACTTTTTCCATCAACCTTATATTCAACACCCCATGAATTACCTGATAGATAAGTTGGATATAAATAAGAATCTACCGCAACTACTGTCTTGCCTGCAGGTACTTTATAAGATGCACTTTGATCTGAATACCATCCATCATTATCTGCATGAAATTGTACACGTTGAGTTGAACAAGACTGTGTTTCTTTAGCAATGGTTATTGTTGCACTAGAATTACTATTATTTATCTTAACAGGAATTATGTCTCCTTTATCAAGTTTTACATAAGTTGTCTTACTAATTCCTCCCCAATCATTAATCCAAGCATCTCCAATGGTCTTATATTCCCAATAAGCCGTTTCTGGAACTATAAAATTCTCACTTGTACCATCTTTGTAACTAAATTTATAAGTAGAAGGTACAATTCCTTCTTCAATAGAATAAAAAGTTATCTTAATGTCACCTACAGTTCCATAATTACCTACAAATCTTAATGATGTTAAATAATCATTTATAGTTGCAAAATTCTTACTACCACCATTAATAAAAATAATTATGGCATTATCTTCCATATTTAGCGTCCACAGTTCATCCTTAGGTTCAACATTAATAATTTCTAAGCCATCTCCATAACTTATTTTAAATTGCGATACCTCTTTTTGCTTACTAATAATATCTTTAAGATTTTCAATTCTAAACTCTTTATTAGTAAAATCATAAGCTATATCAAAATTACTACCATAATTTATCGCATATTTATCATTTGCACTTATATTTTCACTAACTAATGATAAACTATTTTCAACATAAGTAGTTCCTTCAGGTATATCATCCCATATTCTTAAATAATTACTTGTAACACTGCCGCTATTAGGTAAGCGTCAAATAAAATACATATAAAAAGATCAGAGGTTTCGCATCATTATTTGCGATTCTTCTGATCTTTTGTTTTTGAGTATAGCTCCTTTGGTAATGTATTTGAATATGGTAGGATTGATTGAATTAATTCATCTTTTAATCCATATTTTGATAGACAATCCAATATATATTCTAAATATTTAAATGGATCTAGACCATTCATTTTTGCACTTTCTATAATAGAA
>CASEWY010000188.1 GCA_949291625.1 uncultured Bacillota bacterium | reverse complement strand
TGTTCAAAGGTAGGGGCATTACGATGAATAGGCATTCTTTTAACATCTTGCAAAGGTTCTAAACCATCAATTTCCTTACCTAAAACATTAAACATTCTACCTAATACTTCTTTACCAACAGGAACTTTAATAGGCGCACCTGTATCAATAGCCTTCATATTACGCACTAAACCATCAGTAGAATCCATCGCAATACATCTAACAATATCATCTCCGGTATGTAGTTCAACTTCTACAACCAGTTTGCCATCATCTTTAATGATTTCTACCGCATTACGCAAAGCAGGCAGTTCGCCTTCAAAGCGAATATCTACAACTGGTCCTATAACCTGAATTACTCTTCCTTCATTCATTAAAATTCACTCCTTTTTATCAAGCGGCATCTGCCCCACTTATAATTTCGGTAATCTCTTGGGTAATGGCACTTTGTCTAGCTTGGTTATAAGCCAATACCAATTTATCATTCAACTCTGTCGCATTATCCGTCGCATTTTCCATTGCTAAACGCCTAGATGCTTGTTCGCTAGTTTTGCTTTCCAACAACAAGTTATATATTAGATTATTAACCATCATCGGTATCAATTCATCCAATATTTCATCGGCACTAGGTTCAAATAAGGTCTCCTGATTAACTTTTTCAAAATCATCACTAGGTATTAAAGGCAATACTTGAGCCTTTGCCACCTCAAAGCTAACCGTATTGATAAATTTAGTATATAAAACACTAATCTTACCAATTTCCTTATTTAGATATTTATTAATAGCACTTTGCGCCAAACGCTTTATCTGTTGAAAATCAATAGTATCACTACTACAGATCTCATTAATAACCGGATAATTTCTAGCCTTTAACCAATGATATTGATGGGTACCAATAACGACAATTTGACTAGCCTCACCTATGGCTTCATGCTTCATCAAATTCATATTATAAGCTCCACACAAACCTAAATCACTAGTAATTACAAACAATAATTCTTTAGGATTATCATTTTTTACAATAAACTTATTTTCAATACTAGGATCATTAGCCACTATATTACCCAAAGTATTCTTAAGCATCAAAGTATATTCGGCATTTTTACTCATTAGATTACGATGCTTTTGCAACTTAACATTCGCAATTAATTCCATCGCACTAGTAATCTTTTTAGTCGCATTAATTGAACGAATACGACTCTTTATAGCCTGTTTAGATTGTCCCATAATTATTCACCATGTAACAAACTAAATTGTTTAACAGCTAAAGCACAAAGTTCATTTAATTTAGAAGCTGTATCATCACTAATAATTTTATCATTAGTAATCGTATCAAATACTTTTTTACCCTCATCTTTAACAAGCTTTAATAAATATTTTTCAAAAGCTTGAACATCTTCAACTTTAATATTTTTCAAATGACCATTTTTAGCCGCAAATAAACTTATTGCCTGCTCAGTCATACTCATAGGACTATATTGCGGTTGTTTTAACAATTCTTGCAATCTAGCCCCTTTATCAATAGAAGCCTTTGTAGAACTATCCAAATCAGAACCAAATTGGGCAAAAGATAATAATTCATTATATTGCGCTAATTCCAACTTTAAGGAACTACTAACACTTTTCATAGCCTTGGTCTGGGCAGCACTACCTACACGCGAAACACTAAGGCCTGAATCAACGGCTGGTCTAATTCCCGAATTAAATAATTCGGATTGTAAGAATATCTGGCCATCAGTGATTGATATTACATTCGTAGGAATATAGGCACTGATGTCGCCCGCCTGGGTCTCAACTATTGGTAAAGCTGTTAAGCTTCCCCCACCCAGTTCATCATTCAATTTAGCCGCTCTTTCCAATAAACGAGAATGCAAA
The DNA here is from genome assembly GCA_949291625.1 of uncultured Bacillota bacterium. GTDB lineage: Bacteria > Bacillota_I > Bacilli_A > Erysipelotrichales > Erysipelotrichaceae > JALEVB01. Next base: position 101 of record CASEWY010000188.1, on the reverse strand, counting down.
TAGAAAACATCACCTGGATATGCTTCACGTCCTGGAGGCCTACGCAACAATAAGCTCATCGTTCTATAAGCTACTGCATGTTTACTTAAATCATCATAAAT
>CASEWY010000187.1 GCA_949291625.1 uncultured Bacillota bacterium | reverse complement strand
ATTAAGAATTTATTATTAACTATTGTACGATGTAAGATACTATGTTCACTCTTAATATTGAATGCATGGAATAATTGTGACATTGATAAAGTAAAGAATGCCATTGTTTGACCGATTTCATGACTATGACCATTACCATATAGATAAGAAGTTAAAGTCAATAAACCAATCATTACCCCTTGCCAGCCAATTGTAAATCCTAAACCATGAGCAAAGAAGCTTTCATGTTTTGAACGAGGCTTTTCATTCATGATATCATCATCGACAGGTTCCATACCTAAAGCAAATGCAGGTAGCGTATCAGTAATTAGGTTTACCCATAATAAATGGATAGAAGCTAATGGAACACCAACTGAATGACCAAATAAACCTAATACACTAGCTAAGAAGATAGTCAATACTTCACCAATATTACTTGATAATAAGAATTGAACATCCTTTTTAATATTGCGATAAACGCCACGACCTTGTTTTACAGCATGGATAATTGTTGCAAAGTTATCATCAGTTAAAATCATATCTGAAGCATTCTTACTAACATCCGTACCAGTAATACCCATAGCGCAACCAATATCTGCTGTCTTTAAGGCTGGACTATCATTAACACCATCACCCGTCATAGCTACTACTTGATCTTTTCTTTGCCATGCTTTAACTATTCTTACTTTATGTTCTGGTGATACACGCGCATAAACACTAATATTTTCAATTTCTTGATCTAATGTTTGATCATCCATATCATTTAACATTTGACCAGTAATAGCCTTATCACCATCTCTTAGAATACCTAAGTCTTTGGCAATTGCTTTAGCTGTTGTAACATGGTCACCAGTAATCATGATAGTTCTAATGCCACCTTGTTTAGCTTGTGCAATCGCATCTTTAACTTCTAAACGAGGTGGGTCAATCATACCGATTAAACCAACAAAAGTTAAATCTTTTTCTACAACTTCACTAGTTATTTCACTTGGATATTCATCCCATTTTTTAATACCTACAGCTAAAACTCTTAGAGCTTTATTTGCCATATTTTCGTACGCTTCATCATCTGCATCCTTAAAGTTATTACTTCTAGCAAATATTGCATCTGGAGCCCCTTTTGTAAATGAATAAATGCCATCACTTGTTTCATAGAAAACACTCATCATTTTACGATCAGAATCAAAAGCAATTTCTTTAGTACGTTTATATATTTTAGCTAATTCTTCTTTAGTTTCTCCTAAGATATAACTAGCATTAACCATAGCAGTCTCAGTTGGATCACCAAATAATTCTACTTTACCATCATTTACTTTTAATTCAGCATCAGAACATAAAGTAAAATAGCGCATCATTTCTACTAATGATTGATCTTTAGGGGTATTTTCATCAAATTTATTTTGACCAGCTGTAGGTAAATAAGTTTCTACAACCGTCATCTTATTTTGGGTCAAAGTACCCGTTTTATCTGAACATACAACACTTGCACAACCTAAAGTTTCTACGGCAGGAAGTTTACGAACAATAGCATTTTGTTTTACCATCTTGGTAACACCAATTGATAAAACAATAGTAACTACCGTAGCTAAACCTTCAGGAATTGCTGCAACTGCTAAGGCAACAGCAGTCTTAAATGCTTCTAGAATATCTTGCCCTTCTAACCATTCTAATCCAAATACTACGATACAGATTAAAATACACATAACACCAATAATCTTAGATAATTGATTTAATTTAATTTGTAATGGTGTTAATTCATTACCTGAAGCTTGTAACATTGAAGCAATCTTACCTACTTCATTTCCCATACCGACGCTAGTAACGACCATCTTTCCTCTACCATATGTACATACGGTACTAGAATAAGCCATATTCTTACGATCACCTAGCGCAACATCTTCTTTATCAATTGCTTGAATTTTCTTATTAACTGGTACTGATTCTCCAGTTAAACTAGATTCATCAATTTGCAAATTGAATGATTCAATAATTCTACCATCACTAGGAATATAGTCACCAGCTTCAATAATAACTACATCACCAATAGTTAATTCACGACTAGGAATTGTTAAACGCTCTCCATCACGAATAACTTTAGCATTAGGTGCACTTAATTTCTTCAATGATTCCAAAGACTTTTCAGCACTATACTCTTGGAAAGTACCTAAAGCCGCATTTAGAATAACTACGACGAAAATAATTACACTTTCTACCCATTCAGCTGGGTCTACAATAATTGAAATTACTGCAGCAGCAATCAGCAATAATATCAATGGATCAGTAAATTGTAACATAAAGCGTTGCCATAAAGGTTGCTTTTTTTGTTCTACTAATTCATTGTAACCATATTTTGCTAAATTCTCTTGAACTTTCTTTTTTGAAAGTCCATTGTGCTCATCACTTTCAAGTTTCTTTAATACATCTTGAACTGATTCATTAAAAAACATATAACCTCCTAAGGCATAAAAAAAGCCTATTATGTCATAGGTCTTGCTTCTTTAAAATTAAAGATTTGTATCCGGGATATTCCGTGCGTGTCGAATACTTGTCTAGAGCTACTCCCCTATTACATGCATTAGTATAAAGCATTTTTAATGTGATGTCCACGGACATTTTATTTGTTTTGTCTAAAAATTTCTAATATAATAATGTTAAGGAGAAAGAAAAAATGAAACGATATCATGTAATTGTATCTGGTCGTGTACAAGGCGTAGGTTTTCGTTATTTTTGCGTAATGAATGCGCAACAATTAGGATTAACTGGTTCTGTACGCAATATGTCAAATGGTATGGTAGAAATATTCATTCAAGGTGAAGAAATCGCAATCGATAAATTTTTAGCCATCATAAAAAAAGGCAATATGTTTATCAATATAGAAAACTATACTATCAAACAATTACCTATCATTTCTGATGAAACAGATTTTATCTATAATTATTAACAGCTATATGGCTGTTTTTTTAAAGCCATCATCATCTAAAATCATCATACTATCAAAGTCACAATTTTTAATTAATTGCATGCTTTCATCATAATAACAATCCAAATAATTACGATCATGACAATCACTATTTAAACAAATCATACCTTTATTTTTAGCTATATAAGCTAATAATAGTTCATGAGGATAAGGTTTTGATCGATATCCCCTAGCAATCGCTCCCGTATTAACTTCAATTATTTTATTGGCTGCTATTATCTTATCTAATATTTTATAACATAATTCTAAATAAGCTAAATTATCAAATGCAATCATTGATTCATCTTCATTATATTTTTGAATTAAATCAAAATGGCCAATAATATCAACTTGAGGATCATTAATCAATTTTTCCATTTCCCTAAAATAACTTCCTGCAAATTCCAAATAATTACCATTATATCCCTCTAAGATAATCTTATTAGTAATATCTTTACGATAATCTATCGTTTGATATTTTTTACCATCAAAAACTTTATGGACACTACCAATAATATAATCAAAAGTATCATGATTAAATTTAATGCCCAGTGCATCTTCTTCAATACCTAAATAAATTTTAATTTTATCAGCATATTTTTGTTTAACTCTTTTTACTTCTTTAATATAATCATCTAATTTTTCCATAGGCATAGAACATTCATCATCTACAAATGGTCCATGGCTTGAAAAACCTAAAACTTTAAAATTTTTTGCGATTGCCATTTCTACCATTTCTTCAATAGTATCATTGCCATCACAAAAAATTGAATGAGTATGTAAATTCTGTTTAATCATAAATTCCACCCTCTTCAATTTTAACTTAATCATAATTTTTTTACCAGTTTCAAGAAGGAAACGCTTACATAAAAATTTTTTTCAAATGTAACCGTTTACTTGTGAAAATGTTAACAATTTTTGTTGCAAGCACATTTTTTAAATGGTAATATTACTACTGTCATAAGTGAAATACTTCACAAGGAGGAAATATGGCAACAAAAAAAGTACAAGAAACTGAAGAAAAAGTTACTGGTCCTACTAGTAACGAAGAAGTAAACATTAAAGTCGCAAAAGCACAAAAAGCTTTAGATGAATTTTATTACTTCGATCAAGCTAAAATTGATTATATCGTAGCAAAATGTTCTGTAGCTGCCCTAGATAAGCATGGGGAATTAGCTAGACTAGCTATTGAAGAAACAAAAAGAGGAGTATTCGAAGATAAGGCTACAAAAAACTTATTTGCTTGTGAATATGTAGTTAATCACATGCGTCATTTAAAAACAGTAGGAATCATCGATGAAGATATTGTTAAGGGTTTAACTTATATTGCTGAACCTGTAGGTGTGGTTGCAGGTATCACTCCAGTTACCAACCCTACTTCTACGGCTATCTTTAAATCATTAATTTGTTTAAAGACTAGAAATCCAATCATCTTTGCTTTCCATCCAAAAGCTCAACAATGTTCTATTGCAGCAGCTAAGGTAGTATATGAAGCAGCTATTAAAGCTGGTGCTCCTGAAAACTGTATCCAATGGATTGAAGCACCAAGCATGGATGCAACTTCTGCATTAATGAATCATCCAGGGGTTGCAACAATTCTAGCAACCGGTGGTAATGCCATGGTTAAAGCAGCATATTCTTGTGGAAAACCAGCCTTAGGTGTTGGAGCAGGAAATGTGCCTGCATATATTGAAACAACTGCCAACTTAAGACAAGCCGTAAATGATATTTGTCTATCTAAAGCATTTGACCATGGTATGATTTGTGCAAGTGAACAAGCAGTAATTGTCGATAAAGAAATCTATCATGATGCAATTGAAATCTTTAAAGAATATAATGTATATTTCGCCAATGAAAAAGAAAAGAAATTATTAGAGAAATATATGTTTAATGTAGAAAAACCAGAAGATTGTCCAAAAGCAGTATTAAATCCTGATATCGTTGGTAAAAGTGCTCATTGGATTGCCGCAAATGCTGGTTTTGAAGTTCCAGAAAAAACTAGTATCATCATGGTAGAATGCAAAGAGGTTGGCGTTAATGAACCATTAACTCGTGAAAAATTATCACCAGTACTTGCCATGTTAAAAGCTGAATCAGTAGAAGATGGTCTAGATAAATCTGAACAAATGGTAATGTTCAATGGTGTTGGGCACTCTGCTGCCATCCATACTTCTAATGAAGAATTAGCAAAACGTTTTGGAACTCGTCTAAAAGCATGTCGTATTATTTGGAATTCTCCTAGTACTTTCGGTGGTATTGGTAATGTATATAACTCATTCATTCCTTCTTTAACTTTAGGATGTGGATCATATGGACATAACTCAGTATCTGATAACGTAAGTGCAGTTAACTTATTAAATATCAAAAAGATTGGTAAAAGGAGAAACAATATGCAATGGTTCAAGATTCCAAGCAAGATCTACTTTGAAAAAGATTCTATCGAATATCTACATGATATGCGCGAAATGGAACGTGTATTCATCGTTACTGATAGATCAATGGTAGACTTAGGTTATGTAACTAGAGTAACTGACCAATTAGAAAGAAGAAGAAATAAAGTACAAGTACAATTATTCTGTGATGTTGAACCAGATCCAAGCATTCAAACAGTAAAACGCGGTTTAAGTTTAATGGAAGCATTTAGACCAGATACAATCATCGCTATTGGTGGTGGTTCTAGTATGGATGCTGCTAAAGGTATGTGGCTATTCTATGAACAACCAGATGTAAACTTCGATGACTTAAAACAAAAATTCATGGATATTCGTAAACGTGCATTCCGTTATCCAGAATTAGGTAAAAAATCAAAATTAGTATGTATCCCTACAACAAGTGGTACAGGTTCTGAAGTAACACCATTTGCTGTAATTACCGATAAAGAAGAAAATAAAAAATATCCATTAACTGACTACTCATTAACGCCTACGGTTGCAATTGTTGACCCAAGCTTAACAATGAGTCTACCAAAAAGCATTACCGCTGATACTGGTATGGACGTATTAACTCATGCTACAGAAGCATTTGTAAGTACCCTTGCTAGTGACTTTACAGATGGTCTAGCATTACAAGCAGTTAAGATGGTATTTGAATATCTTCCTCGTGCAGTAAATAATGGTAAAAATGATCCAGAAGCACGTGAAAAAATGCATAATGCATCATGTATCGCTGGTATGGCATTTGCTAATGCTTTCTTAGGTGTTAACCACTCATTAGCTCATAAGATTGGTGGAGAATATCATGTACCTCATGGTAGAGCAAATGCTATATTGATGCCTCATGTTATTCGTTATAATGGAACTAAACCAGAAAAACCTGGTATTTGGCCAAAATATAACTACTATCGTGCTGATGAAAAATATTATGAATTAGCCCTAGCTATTGGTTTAAAACCAAAAACTGTAGCTGAAGGTGTAGAAATGTATGCTAAAGCATGTGGTGATTTAGCAATCGACTGCGGAATTAAGATGAGCTTTAAAGACCAAGGAATCGATGAAAAAACATTTATGAATAATCTAGATAAGATTGCTTATCTTGCTTATGAAGATCAATGTTCTCCAGCTAACCCTCGTATTCCAATGGTTGATGAAATGAAAGAAATCTTAGTAAAAGCTTATAATGGCTATACAAAAAGTAATTAACTAATATTAAGCATTATCCCTTGTAGTAAACTCTATGAGTTTCTATAAGGGATTTTTATTATACTTAAGAAAAAACCCGTTAGCTATATTAGCCAACAGGCAAAATTCTTTAAATATAAATAATTATTCTTAGCTATTAGCAGCTTGTTGTCCAGCAACTCTACCTTGTACAACATTAGCAGTAATAGCATCGCCACTCATTCGATTATTACCACTTAAACCACCAACAACTTCACCAGCTGCATATAAACCTTCAATAGGATTACCTTCAGTATCTAAAACTTCAGCATTTTCATTAATTTTAACGCCACCCATTGTATGATGAACACCTGGAATAACTGGTGTTGCATAGAATGGAGCTTCAACAATCAAATCTTGTTTCGTAAAAGTAGTTCTACCAAATTCTTCATCAACACCAGTTCTAACACTTTCATTATAAGTATCGATAGTATTTTTTAAAGTTTGAGCATCCACACCAATTTGCTGTGCTAATTCTTCAATAGTATCAGCTCTAAAAATATAACCATCTGCAATTGCTTGTTCAACATCTTCACCACCGCTAGTTTTACCATCAGTGACATTGCAATTATTCGCATCAGCTAATAAGAATCCCTTATGATCAGGTTGACTTAAAATAGCCTTAGCAACTTCCGTTTCTGTATCATATTCATTAACAAAACGCACACCATCTTCATTTACCAATATATTTGAGAAAGCTGCCGCAATCATCGTAGTACCACCTAAATCATAATGATTGATTTTATTAACTTGAATCTTTTCCATATCAACTAATTGTGCACCAACAGCTTCGGCCATATTGATACCATCACCAGTATCGCTTACAACATTTGTAGAATGCACTTGTTCTCCTAAATATGGATAAATGGTATTATATTTTTCACGAACTTCAACACCTGATGCAAAACCACCAGTAGCTAAAACAACACCCTTATTAGCCATAATAGTATAAGGTGTTCCATCCTTGCCTTGAGCTTTTACCCCAACTACTTTACCATTATCACTAATTAATTCTGTAGCTTGTACTTCAGTATAAATCTTAGTATCTGGACCTACTTCAATAGCTCTTTGTTCCAATACATCAATCATTTGGGTTGCCGGTCTACCATATTCTTCATCACCAACTAAACGTCTACATCTTTCAATATCTGGTTCAATTACGGCATTATCACCATTTTTACCTACAACAACTCTATCACTCCATACATAACCATTATCTTCTAACCAATAATAGCCTTCATCAGCATTTGCGCATGTCCATTCAATCAAATCAACATCGCCAACCATACCACCATCAACATAGACACAAAGCATATAATATTCTTCGCTATCAAACATAGCAGTAGATCCACTTGCTACATAATCAGCATATTGTTGTTTTACGGTTTCTTGCCATTTAGCCATTGAATCACAATTAGGTTCTAAATTTACAAGCTCTTCTACTTGAGCACGCATGGTATCATTCATTTCAGCACGCTTTGCTAATTCAGGATCACCTGTACTATAGAAAGCCCCAGAAGTAATGGTCGTACCACCTAATGTACCGGCTTTTTCTAACACGATTACCGTTGCATCATTTTCAGCAGCACTTAATGCGGCAGATAAACCAGCACCTCCTGCTCCCACAACTACAACATCAGCACTTAATTCTACTTCTTCTTTAGCTTCACTTTCAGTTGCTACTTTTAAAGCTTCGATATCTGCACCAGCTTGTCCTAATGCATCTTCTACCGCACTAAGAATCGCATTACTAGTCAAAGTAGCTCCAGAAACTACATCTATCGCAAGACTTTGTTTTTCTACAATTAAATCTGGAAGCTTTTCTATTGCAGTTGTACCAACACCTTCAGTTTCACTATGTTCTACAACATTTACTTCCTCAATCTTATCACTACTAACTTTTACTTCAACTGTTACATCACCATGATATCCTGTAGCACTTGCTGTGTACGTTCCTTCATTATAGATGCTATTAGATGATGTCTGCGTTTGACTTTGACATCCTGTGATTAAAAGTAAGCTTAGTGTTAAAGCTATTACTTTTTTAAAATTCTTTCCCATTTTATCAATCCTCCCATGCCAATTTTAAACCCTACCATCATGGTAGGGTCAACAACTTGATTATTTTTTAACAAGCAATTATTTTCAAGATATCATAAGATTGACGATATCCCATAATATCACTTTCTAATAAGCCTTTTTCAATACAATTAATCGCATATTCAATTTCTGGGGTAAAATCACTTTTCATTTGTTTTTCAATTAAGATATTTTTACCATCTTTATGCAAAATAGCTTGCGTATTCTTCCAAAAATTATGGCATTCAATATAACCTAATTCTCCATAGATATAAGCTATATTAATCATATCACATTGCCAACTTGTAACAATATGAGCCATTATCCCATTTTCATAAGTAATCATTGCATGCCCTTGATCACAAAAGATATCATCCACCTTATGTTGCATTGTATGAAAATCTACAATATTACTATTCGCAAAATAATTCGCATAAGCAAGCGGATATACCCCTATATCATATAAACATCCGCCACCTTCTTTACTAAAATGCCAAGAAGAAATTTCCTTTTTACTAGGTAAAACATTAGTTGCATATTGAGCTTCAATATATTTTATTTTACCAATTATTCCTTCATTAATTTTTTCAAACAAATAAGTATTTAAACATGTAAAAACCGTCTTATGAGCTTCCATCAAAAAACATTTTTGCTTTCTAGCAAATTTAAAACACTCATCCAAATCTTCAAGTTTTAATACCATCGGTTTTTCACAAATTACATGCTTATGATATTTTAAAGCCAACATTATTTGTTCTTTATGCAAAATATTAGGCGTACAAATGTATATGATATCAACTTTTTCATCTTCTAACATTTCGATATAATTATCATAATATTTATCAACATGATATTTACTTGCAAACATTTTAGCCTTATCTAAACTTCTTGATGCCACAGCATATAATTTCCCCTTAGACGCATATTCAATTCCTAAAGCAACTCTATCAGCTATTTTTCCTATACCCACTAATCCAATATTTAACATATTACACCTCATATATAATAAGGATATCATAAAAGGCCATATATGCCTAAAACATATATGACCTAACCTTGTTCTTCTTGCGCTTTAATCGCTCTTAAATGTTGTCTTCTTTCCAAATTAGTTAAATACTTTTTACGAATTCTAATATCCGTAGGTGTTAATTCAACTAATTCATCATCATTAATAAATTCAATTGCTTCCTCTAATGACATGATTTTAGGTGGAACCAATTTCATTGCTTCATCATTACCAGTAGATCTAACTGCTGTCATCTTTTTATTCTTAATTGGATTTACTTCCATATCCATATTACGGCTAGCTTTACCAATAATCATACCTTCATATACTGGTGTTTGCGGAGAAATAAATAATTGACCTCTTTCTTGAATATTCCACAAAGCATAAGTCATGGCATTACCATTTTCTGTAGAAATTAAAGCACCATTTTCACGTTGCGGAATATCACCTTTATATGGTTCATAACCAGATAGACGTTTAACCATCGTACCTTCACCCCTAGTATCATTGATAAATTCACCGCGATATCCAAGTAAGGCACGTGTAGCCACTAAATAAGTAATTCTAGTATAACTACCTTCATCTTCAATATTAACCATTTGGCCTTTTCTTAAATTTAATTTATTAATTACGGTACCAGAATATTCATTTGGTACTGAACATACTACCTCTTCTACTGGCTCACATAATACGCCATCTATTTTCTTAAAAATTACTTGTGGTTTAGATACTGCTACCTCATATCCTTCTCGGCGCATATTTTCTAATAAAATAGATAAATGTAGTTCTCCTCTTCCTGATACTTTGAAACAATCTGTAGAATCAGTTTCTTCAACTTTTAAGCCCACATTAACTTCTAATTCTTTAGCTAAACGTTCACGAATATTACGACTTGTAACATATTTACCACTTTGTCCAGCAAATGGAGAAGTATTTACCATAAAGTTCATGGAAAGTGTTGGTTCTTCAATATCAATTGATGGTAATGGATCAACCTTATCTATATTACAAATAGTTTCTCCAATACCAATATCACTGATACCACTAACAATAACAATCTCCCCACATTGTGCTTCTTCAACGGAAATTCTACTCAAGCCCTTATATACAAATATCTGACCAACTTTACATTTTTTATTCTTTTGATCAGGATCACATACAGAATAAGTAGTATTAGCTTTTAAAGTACCACGATAAATTCTACCAATTCCTAAACGACCAATATAATCATCATATGCTAAAGCTGAAACTTGCATCTGCACTGGCTCATCCATTAAATTTGGATATGGTTCACAATGTTTTAAAATGGTTTCAAATAAAGGAATAATATCCGTATTAGTATCTTCCATATCATAGCGAACAATACCTTCACGAGCAATACCATATAATATTGGGAAATCTAATTGTTCATCATTCGCATTTAAATCCAAGAACAATTCATATACTTCATCAATAACTTCATTTACTCTAGCATCTTTTTTATCAATTTTATTAATTAACAAAATTGGACGTAATCCACATTCCAAAGACTTCTGCAACACAAAACGTGTTTGAGGCATTGGTCCTTCACTAGAATCAACCAATAAAATTACGGTATCTACGGTCTTGATAATTCTTTCTACTTCACTAGAAAAATCCGCATGTCCTGGGGTATCCACGATATTAATCTTATAATCTTTATATGTAACACTACAGTTTTTAGAATAAATAGTAATTCCTCTTTCTCTTTCAAGATCATTACTATCCATAACACAATCAACTACTTCTTCATTGTCTCTAAAAACGTGACTTTGATTTAAGAAAGCATCTACTAATGTTGATTTACCTGCATCAACATGGGCAATCACTGCAATATTTAAAATTTTCGTATAATCCATAGGCAAAAGATCCTTTCAAACGTCGTTTATTATAGCTTTTTTATTCATAAAAAACAATATTATTTCTTATTTTTTATACGTTTAAATTTCAAACCCCAAGCCAACTTAATTATAATAGCTAATAATATAATGATAATTAATATATTAATAGCGGCATGCGTATTATTTAAACCAAAAGCAATCATTGGCCAAAATAAGTTTATTATAAAATTAGTCTTAATATCTTCGGCAGCATAAATATTAAAACTAGTAAAAGTTCCATCATTACCTTCAATTTCAACAGCACCTAAAATATCACCTTTAACAATTGGTGCCTCTAATACATCAGGAATATTAACTCTTACATCATAATCATTATAAGTAGTTAAAGCAATTTGCTTATCGCTTAATATAACATAATCATAATTTGTTATACTATAGCGTACTTTTACTTCTTTGATAATAGAACCCTGTTCATAAAAAACTTCATAATGATAATTATCATAAAAATAATCATATAATTGATTACTTTCGACTAAAGCTTTAGATATTTGCGCATCATTAGGGGCCTTAGCTAAGATAATCATATATCTTTCTTCACCATCACTAATCGAAGCTAAACATCTACCAGCTGGATTAGTAAAGCCTGTTTTAGCCCCAATCATATGGGCCCCTTCCCCAAGATAACTTAAACTACTACTATGCATTTCAATACCATTAGTACTAGTATATTCCTTACTAGTAAATATCTCATAGAATGTTGGATTATTAATTGCATATTTCAATAATAAACTTAAGTCATAACAAGTAGAATAATGATTTTCATCATGCAAACCCGTAGTATTTACAAAATTAGTATCCTTCATGCCTAATTCAGCAGCTTTTTCATTCATCTTAGCTACAAAAATTTCTACACTACCATATAAACTATAAGCTAATGCTTGCGTACATTCTGCCCCACTAGGTAACAATACGCCATATAACAAATCACGATAAGTAACTTCATTACCTACTTGAAAACCCGCCATACTTGCATTTGCTTCATATAAGCCAGCCATCATTTCATAAGTAATTGTAAGTTTATCATCTAAATTATCTATAGCTTCAATAGCCACAATCGCACTCATAATTTTCGTAAGACTTGCCGGATACATTTTTTCATAAGCATTTTTTTCACACATGATTTCATTAGTATCAATATTTATCATATATACATATTGAGCTTCCAATTCAAAAGGCAAACTAACCGCTTGTACATTAATCATTTGCCCAAATAATAAGAATATCGAAAGTATTATTGTCATTATCATCTTTTTCATGGTATAAATTATATCATAGAAATAAGGAGCAAGTTAGTATGAAATATTTAGTAATATCCGATATTCACGGGGATAAAGAAGGTGCACTATGTGCCATCGAAGCTTTCCAACTTCATCACTGTGATATGATTATTTGTCTAGGAGATATCCTATATCATGGACCACGCAATGATTTACCAACATCTTATGCACCCAAACAAGTAATTCAATTATTAAATCCTTTAAAAAATAGTATCATCGCCGTTAGAGGAAATTGTGATGCTGAGGTAGATCAAATGGTCTTAGAATTTCCTATATTAGCCGACTATAATATCTTAATGATAAATGGACATAAATTCTTTTTAACTCATGGTCATCATTATGGTCCCCAAAATAAACCAGCATTAGAACCAAATGATTATCTATTAACCGGTCATACGCATATACCTACTGTAGATAACCATATGTTAAATCCAGGGTCTATAAGCCTAGCAAAAGGAAATCATCCTAATACTTATGCTATAATTGATGACGATTATTTTTCAATTTATGATCGAAATCATAATCTATATATGCAAATAAAACTTGATTAATTTTAAGAGGGTAGCTTTATACTACCCTCTTATTTACTATTAAATATTCTTTTCCATTTTTAATATAACGTCTAGTTAATCGCTCATTAAAATTAGTAATTATCTCATGAACAATCGTTCCAAGCTCATTAGCCATATCTTCCATTTTAATATGCTCACCAATAAGTTCAACTATGGTACCAACTGGATATTTTTTAGATAATTTAATCATGCATTGATCCATACAAATTCTACCAACTAAGGTAGCATATTCACCTTCAACATAAACTTTTCTACCACTATTTCTTCTAATAAAACCATCAGCATATCCTATAGGCAAAGTAGCTATTATTTCATCATGCTCACATTTATAAGTAGCCCCATAGCCAATAGTTTCACCTTCATGAACAGTTTTAACATTGATAATAGTCGTATATAAGCTAATTACCCTTTTCAACTTACTAGGATATGAAACATAACCATAAAGACCAATTCCTATTCTAACCGTATTAGTAATATTTTCATCATAAGAAATAGCCGCATCCGAATTATCGCAATGCACATATTTAAAATCAGCATCTAAAGCTTCATAAGCTTGTTTAAATTTATTAAATTGATCATTGGTCTTTATATTTGGATCTAAATCACTACAAGCATAATGCGTAAAAATACCTTCTACATCAGCCTTAGCATTTTTTAATATTGTATAAGCTTCTTTCAACTCATCAATATCTTTTATACCTATACGATTCATTCCAGTATCAACTTTCAAATGAATTTTTAAACCTTCTATATTATTTTTAACTAATTCTTTAACCCAATCTAAACTAACTACACTAGTCGCAATATCATTATCAATTAATATTCTAGCATCCATTGAATCTACATAACCTAATATCAAAATAGGAGCCTCAATACCCCCATTTCTTAAAGCCATAGCTTCATCCAAGCTAGATACTGCAAGCATACTAGCTCCTGCTTCCAAAGCTACCTTAGCTATTTCAACATCCCCACAACCATAACCATTAGCTTTAATTATGGCAATTAGCTTTTTATGCGTATGTTCAATTATATAACGACAATTAAAATATAAATTATCAAGATTAATCTCTAACCATGTCTTTCTAAGCATACTTTTACACCACCCTAGCATAGACATAGGCAATATAAACTCCACCTACTCTAAATAATAAACTCAATAACGAACTAATATTCATACTCAATAGACTACGCAAATAAGTCATTAATACAACTCCATAAAGTTGAGGAACAAATAAAACTTGAAAACCAAACATGGAAATTATATCCCCAATAAAAATACTAACAACACAAAGCACAGCAGCTAAAATACTAAATCTAGTCTGTACCCCTTTACCATATTCTAAAACAACTTTAGCTATAGCATAACCAATTGCTAAATAAACAATAGAAAACTCAATATGAATCAATGATGATATAACACCATAAACAATTCCTAAAACAACCGAAGCAATTATTCCACAAATTAATGCGCGATTAAAACGTTGTTTTCTAGTAATTGCATTTGTATTAAAAATCTTATACATAAAAAACCACCTTTTCCTATATAGTATATCACAATTCATATTCTCTAAAGCATTTTAAAAAAAATAAAGTATAATATAAATGAGGTAGATAAAATGCAAATAACATCTTTAACAAATAATAAAGTAAAACAATGGTATAAATATCAACAAAAAAAATATCGCACCCAAGATCAAAAATTTTTAATCGAAGGTTATCATTTAATAGAAGAAGCTCATAAAGCTAAAATAATAGAAGCTATTATCATAAAAGAAGGCATAAATAATCCTTATCCTAATATTTATGAAGAATATATCGTAACTCAACCAATTATAGATAAATTAACCATGCATAAATCATCAGAAAATATTATGGCAATATGCAGTATAAAAAAACAAGAACTTAATCTTAATTGTCAAAAAATAATAATCTTAGATGATTTACAAGATCCTGGCAATATTGGGACCATCATTCGAAGTGCCTATAGTTTTGGTTTTGATACTATTATTATGTCCCCTAATGGTACAGATTTATATAATGATAAATTAATAAGATCTACCCAAGGAGCTATGTTTCATCTTAATATAATTCAAGCTCCTATATTGCCTATCATAAACAATTTAAAAGCTAATGGCTTTACCATCTATGGAACTAGTCTAAAAAATGCTAATCCTTTAAGTTCTATAAAACCAAGTTATCCTCTAGCCTTAGTATTTGGCAATGAAGGAAATGGTATATCAAATACTATTTTAGAAGCATGCAATCAAAATATCATCATTGAAATGAACAATTTTGAATCATTAAATGTCGCGGTTGCTGCAGGCATATGTATGTATCAATTTAGATGAATATGATATAATTAAGACGAATTTAGGAGGTAATTTATGTCAACACCACACAATAGTGCAAATAAAGGCGATATTGCAAAAACTGTATTAATGCCAGGTGATCCTTTACGTGCAAAATTCATTGCTGAAAACTTTTTAACTGATGTCGTACAATTCAATAGTGTACGTAATATGTTTGGTTATACAGGCAACTATAATGGTAAAAAAGTATCAGTAATGGGTTCAGGAATGGGTATGCCAAGTATCGGTATCTATTCATATGAATTATTTACTCAATATGATGTAGAAAATATCATTCGTATTGGCTCAGCAGGATCATATACTACTGATTTAAAAGTATTCGATGTAGTTTTAGCTGATTCAGCTTTTTCTGAAAGTAGTTATGCTAAAACACAATCTGGTTATGAGGATTGCAAAACTTATCCTTCAACCTTATTAAATGATAAGATTATGGCTGCTGCAAAAAGAGTTAATATTCCATTAAATACTGCGACTATCCACAGCTCTGATGTATTCTACCGTGAAGGAAATACTGACTATGTTAAAGATTTAGTAAATGTTCATGGATGCAAATGCGTAGAAATGGAAAGCTTTGCTTTATTCCATAATGCCAAGGTAACTGGCAAAAATGCTGCATGTTTATTAACTATTTCTGATAGTTTTGTATCTCCAGAAATTACTACACCTCAAGAAAGAGAACAATCATTTACTAATATGATGAAAATTGCTTTGGAGGCTGCTACATATGAAGATTAAAGTTACAGATATGATGTGTCAACATTGTGTTAAAAATATCGACAAAGCTCTAGTTAATCTAGAACATACTATAAATTTAGAAAACAAAGAAGTCGAAGTAAATGATCAAGATGTTGACCAAGCAAAAGAACTAATTAAAGCCGCTGGTTATACAGTTAAATAAAAATTAAAGATTAAACTAAAAAAGAAATACTAAAAAGCACGTTTTAAAGTAGACATTAACTGAAAAACGTGCTTTTAAAATGTTTTATCATATCAAATAAAATTTGCTTAATTATTCCTTAGGTTCAATTTTTTCAACTTTATCACTACTAACAACTAAGCGTTTGCGGCGTAATGAATGATTAACTAACATTGATCCAAATGTATAAACACAGGCGGTAAAAGGCACTGCAAGTAACATACCAATTACTCCAAATAAGCCACCAAATACCACAATTGATAACAATGTCCAAATTCCTGGCAAGCCAACCGAATTACCTACTACTCTAGGATAGATTACGGTATTTTCAATTTGTTGTACAGTTTGATATACAATAACAAATAAAACTGCCTGTAATGGATTAACTGATAATACCAAAATAAAACCAATAACACAAGCTATAGTAGGCCCAAAAACTGGAACTAAGGCCATAACACTAGCTACAGCTCCAATCAAAATAGCAAATGGTATTCTAAATATCAATAAAGCGATATAAATTAAACTACCAATAATTAAAGCTTCTACTAACTGACCAGCAATAAAATTATTAAATATTTCATTAATCTTAGAACTAATTTCTAATATATCTTGACATAATTCATAATTAAATATTGAAGCAACTACTTTTTTTATTTGTCTAATAAAAGTCTCTTTTGAACCTAATAAATAGATACTCAACATAAAGCCCATAAACCAATTACCAAGTTCACCAATGATTCTACCAATATTATTAAAAATAGAAAAACCCGCACTTGATATGCCTGCAACAATATTATTAATAGTAGTAGATAAGTTATTTAAATCAATACCTAAAGCTTTCATGATTTCATTAATAAAATCACCATTAACTGTAAATTCTAAAGGATCTAAATGCAAGAATTCAAATACCACATTAATATTAGACAATAAGCTATTAACATATCTAGCTAAGTTATTAATCAAATTGACAATTGTTACAAATAATTGAGGAATAATAATTGACATAAATAAAGCAATTAAACTAAACATAACAATAATAGCGAATATTATGGAAATTCCTCTTTTTTTCTTATAAATAAAATTATCTTCTTTTACATGCTTAATAATAAACCCTTCGAACTTGCGCATAGGAATATTTAAAACAAACGCAATCCCAATACCATAAAAAAATGGCATCAACAAGTGAATGAATCGTGATATCCAAGCGGATATAAAATTAAAATTAATAACTACAAATATCAATAAGATACAATAAGTAATCGCAATCAATAAAGGCTTTATTTTTCTAATTTCATCTCTATATTTCATACATATTCCTTTTCTTCTATATATTAATTGTAAAGCATATTGTTTAAAATTCAAGAAAGGTTTAAAATTATGTTGTTATTGGAGGAATAAAATGAAACTAAAGGTTGCTGTTATGTTTGGTGGCGAAAGTGTTGAGCATGAAATAAGTATCATTTCAGCTTCTCAAGCTATCGAAAATTTAGATAAAGAAAAATACGAAATAATTCCTATATATATTTCTAAACAGCGCGAATTCTATATCGGTGAAGCCCTAAATGATATAGCCAATTTCGTAAATTTAGATAATCTTATAAGCAAATGTACCCAAGTATCTTTAGTAAAGAAAAAAGGTAAAGTGTATATTGAACCCGTAAATAAAGGAATATTTTCCAAAACAATCAATACTATTGATGTTGTAATGCCAATTGTCCATGGCACAAATGGAGAAGATGGTAGTTTACAAGGCTTTTTAGAAATGTTAAAAGTACCTTATACTGGTTGTTCAACAATTCCAGCAGGAGTTGGTCAAGATAAAATATTTATGAAAAGCATATTAGCTCATCATAATTTACCTCTAGCTAAATGGACATGGATATATGCTGATGAATATGATAAAAATCCTACAAATGTTCTAAATAAAGTAAATGAATTAGGATATCCGGTAATTTTAAAACCAGCATGCTTAGGTTCAAGTATCGGTATTGAAATTGCTCATAACGAAGAAGAACTTGCTAAGGCAATTGAAGAAACTAGCAAATATGATTTTAAAATTATTATCGAAAAATTAATTAAAAATTTCAAAGAAGTAAATTGCTCTGTTAGAGGAACTCATTTCAATCCAAAAGCTAGTGAACTTGAACTAACAAATGAAACTAAAGATGGTAAAATTCTAGACTTCCAAGAAAAATATTTACCACAAGGAAATAAATTAGGAAAAGGTAAAGCACCAAATAAACTAGCATATAAAAAGACTGGTCCATCAAAAGGCATGGCTAGTGCAGCTCGTTTAGTACCTGCCCCTATTTCAGCTGAACAAACAGCTAAAATAAAAGAATTAGCGCTAAAAACATTTGAAGTATTGCAAGCAAGTGGTATATGTCGTATAGATTTTATGTTAAATAGTGACAATGATGATATTTATATTACTGAAATAAATACCATTCCTGGCTCTTTAGCATATTATTTATGGACACCATTAGGTATATCATTTAGTCAACTATTAGATGATATGATTAATGATGCTCTAGACTTAGATCGAAGAAAAAACAAAATGACTTTCTCTTTTGATACTAATGTTCTAGCATCTTATGCTAAAAAATAAAGTGAACATCAAAGTTCACTTTATTTTTTTAGCCACAACTAATAATCTTTTATCAGTATCCCACCTTTTACATGTTTGCAAGATTACATAATCATCATTTAAAGAATAATCTTGTTTTTCAGGAACAATCATATTATTTTCTAATAAATAAGCTAACCATTTATCAAATGCCTTCTCATCTATAAATTTATCAATTTGATAATCAAAAGTATTTTCATAAATATCATATTCAATACAAGCAAATATTAAATAAGTTTCCATAAAATTTTGATAATATAACTTAAAATATTTATATTTTTCATATTCATCTTGATTAAATAGTTTTTCTAAAGGAGAAAACATTGCCTTAGCATCATAATAAACATTATGTCCATAAATTATTTTAATATCATCTTCATCATCATAATAAGCATCTAAAAATATAGTACCTTGTGAATTATATTCATTAAAAAATGAATTATTTAAATATTTATTATTATCTACAAATTGTACAACAGGTTGATATATCAAATTATCTGCAAATTGAATTATGGCATATAAATCATTATTAATTGAATATAAATGTTGCCAATAATTATTTTCTTTAATTATTTCTTGGACATTTATTTGTTCTTTTTTTTCTTGATTAATAGAATTATATATAAATAAAGTTAATAAT
>CASEWY010000186.1 GCA_949291625.1 uncultured Bacillota bacterium | reverse complement strand
CCATGACCTTGTCCTACACCTTCATAAGTACCATCGGTATACGAATCAGCACTTACTGGTTCAGTTGATGCCAAAGAAGTATCATGGATACTTTCTTTTACATTAGTATCTTCCCATACCGTTGGTTGAATATTACCTCTTTGTTCAGTTGCGGCATTTGCTCCAGCAATTCTACCAAATACAAAGGCTTGTAATAAACCATTACCAGACATATAAGCAGCGCCACCTGTACTAGCAAAGCCTTCTGTAACTCCTCCTGCTGCATATAAGCCTTGAATAACTGTTCCATCTTCTTTTAATACATGAGCATCAGTATCAGTTACTAGACCGCCTTGGGTATGTCTTAAATCACCAGTAATTCTAATAGCGTAGAATGGTCCTTCCCAACTATCTGGTAACTTAGTTCTATTAAATTCATCTTCACCACGATCAATTGAAGCAACATAACGATCAAAAGTATCTTTCATAGCTGCTTCATCAATGCCTAGATTGGTTGCTAATTCTTCTGCAGTATCACCACTAACAACAATGCCTTGTTCAACATATGTTGCAAATTGGCTTGTATTATCTGCAATGCTTTGGTCAAATACTAAATAAGCATATTTACCAGGTTGAGATAAGACATGAGGTGTAAGTTCAGAATAACCATTATATTCATTAGTAAAACGAACACCATTCTTATTCACGAAAATACCACCAATATTAGCAATACTTTGCGAAATAGATTGATTAGTCTGTTCATTATAGAATGCATGTCCTTGATATGCCTTCATATTTGCAACCGCAGCACCTAGTTCTTGTCCCCATAGGATACCTTCACCAGTAGCACCTGGTGCCACATATGGATAAGCATCTACCATTTCTGGAATATATTCTTCTAACATTTCCTTATTAGCTGCAAATCCAGATGTAGCTAGTACTGTATTATTCGCATAGATATTAAAATCTTTTTCTCCATCATTAGCACTAACACCAACTACCTCACCAGCTTCATTAGTCAATAAGCCAGTACCAGGTGTACTAGTCATAATAGTAATATTATCAATACCTTCTAGATAGTCAATCATTGTCTGAGTCATTTGGCTACCTCCACCTTCTGCTAAATGCATACGATAGTTAGATTGTCCATAATATAATGAATTAGTAATTAAATTAAAAGTAACACCCATACTTTCAATCCATTCAATTAATGGTTTAGACTCTTCAACAACTTTATAAACTAAATCTTTTCTAACTGAATAATTACTAGGTCTTAAAATATCTCTAGCAAACCAATCATTATCATCTTGGATATTAGCATCTACTTGTTGTTTTGTACCAACTGCAGGAATAATTCCTCCAGAAAACATCGTAGCACCACCTAGATATCCCATCTTTTCAATTAAGATGACATCTGCACCATTTTGTGAAGCAGAAATTGCTGCCGCAATACCAGCTCCACCTCCTCCTACAACAACTACATCCGTAGTAAGATCATCTTCTCCAACTTCTGCATTGCTAGTTTGCATAGTTTCAGCTTCACTTGTTTGCGATGTAGTTTCACTAGTTGATGAGCAAGCACTTAATGATAAAATTAAACATAAGCTCATCAATAATGAGATTACTTTTTTCATGTAAAAATCCTCCTTAACCATATCCATTATCCCACTTGTTAACAAATTATCAATATATTTACTAAATATTAAAACTTTATTTCATCATTTTTCAATTTACTTCTATATACTAATGAAAATTAATTAACTATTGTTTTTCTAGTTTATTCACTTATAGAACCTGTTTTTAAAGTCTCATCAGCTACATAACTTAATAATGCATCAATATCTTTTACAATATTTATTATAGTTAATTGTAAACTATTATAACCAACTACTTTAGATTTTAGCTCTTTACTTGAATCTAATGTGTTTAAAGAAGTACCAAAAATATATTTATGACCTTCAAGGTCTTTTTCTTGCAACTGATATTCAGTGTTAAACTTATAATATAAATCTAATAGTAAATTATTTTTGTATATTAATCTGCAATTGATTTCTTGTAACAAATCTTGTATTCTTTCTATAGAGGAAGTTCCCACTCCGTAGGAAAAGTTATTTGTTCTTTTCTCTCGGCTGTAACTTCCTCTTTTTACATCATGTGTAATCATTGAATATAACTTGTAATTATCTAAATCCTTTAAAGTGTCATTTCCATGTTGAATAATAAAAACAACTTCATATGAAGGATTTATCTGTGATTAATATCTTGGCTTAACTTCAAATTAAGTAATTAAACTTTGAAGCACAAAATTTGAAATTAATACACCTTTAAATTCAGTAAATAATCTATTACCTTTTCCAAATACAGCAAGATCATCATATGCTAGCATAAGTAACCCAACAGCTATACTATGGTATATTTTATGTATTAGTCTAGAATCTACTAACCATTATAAAGCATCTTTATATTCGCCATCTATCAATTCCATAAAACACAGGAAAACTTCAAATTATTTAGATGAAATCACACTTTTATATATAATTTGTGGTATAGAAATCACACTTTTATACATTTTAGTGTGAAAAAATAATAACCTTAATAAATCAATTTTTAAAATTGGATTTTAAAGGTTATTATTTTTATAAATTATTCTATTTTTTAAGCAACATACTTACTCCAATCATTATCATTACACAACCAATTATTTGCATAATTGTAATGCTTTCTGATAAGAATATTGCCCCAAATATAACTGAAGAAACAGGTTCAGCCATAGAAAACATACTAGCTAAAGAACTACCGATAATAGCTATACCTTCTTTTAACATTACTACGGCAACAAATTGTGCTAAAATAGCTACTATTACCATTAAACCATAAGATAATAAAGGTTGGTTAAAATTAAATTGACCAGTAAATATATTAACAATTATCAAACATATACAAACCCACATAGCTATATAAAATGATAATTTATAACTATGCATATTCGAAACCCCAAACTTTTCAATTCCAACTAAATAAATAGAAAAAGTAAAGCCACTAATTAAAGCCATTATAATACCCTGTATTGCTGATAAATCATTTAAATTAATAAAGAAGCCTACACCAATTAAACTAATAACTAAAGCAATTATTTGCGTCTTACGCATCGAATCACGATAAATAAAATGGCATATCAAAGTAACAAATAATGGATATAAAAAATGTAAAGTAGTAGATGTACCAACTGCTATATATTGATAACTAGAATATAATAACAAAGTAGTAAATACAGCTCCAAATAAAGCAATTACAAATACTTTACCAAGTTCTACTTTTGATATCTTCATCGATATATGATCTTTTTTCATTAATACTGCTAAAACTGGTAAAACAAAAAATGATCTAAAAAAAGTAAGTGTTAATGGGGTATTACCCATATCATAAGTCATTGAACATAATACTGGTGTAAAACCATATATTAATGCTGAAATTAGTACATAAATAATCCCTTTAGTTCTCATAAATTAACCTTGCAACATCGAACATTTCATCATTGAAATTTAAACGATATTCAATTTTTATTCCCCTTGTCATTAACTTTTGGCATAATTCAATATCTTTCTTTCCAAGATACATATATCCATGTTGCTTCCCTTCTGTTTCTTTTTGTCTTATTAGGCCAATATTAATATGCTTAATTGTAGATGTATTATCACATATTTTTGTTGCATTAGAAAGACTATTTACGATTGCTAAAATATTATGATTACTATCTTGTTCATCTTTTAATTTTTTAATCGCATCATTTACTGATAGTATTAATAAATTAACTCCTGATGGTTTAGATAATCCTAAAGTCATTTTCATAAATTGATCATTTACTACCTGGTCATCTCCAATAATTATCGTATGAATTTTAAGATTAATAACCCAAGAAAAGGCTACACTACCATGTAATAAATTATCATCAACTCTTAATAATTTAATCATAACTTTTCCTTTAAATCCTTTTTAAATTCTTCAAAACTAAGATTCTTTAACAATTTATTTACTTTAATTTTATCATTTGCCCATTTGGAAACAACTCGACATAAATTGTATAAATCCTTATCATGTTCTTTTTTAGTCTTTGTCAATATTAAAACCCGCACTAATTCCTTATCCCAATATACTGGCTTCTTTAAGGTACATATATAAAACATACTTTTACGCACAATACGATAAGAATCTTGAAAATGCACAATACCATTTCCTAGTTCATCAACTAAGCATTTATTATATTCATCAGGAATCTCTTTAATTAATTGTTTCTTATATAATTCTTGATAAAAATTATTTTCTACTTCTTCTTTAGTCTCACCATCTAACATAAAAGTACAATATTCTTCTTTAATATAAGTATCTAAATCTAAATCCTTATAACGTATTTCTAACAATTTTTCATGAATTTGTTCTAAATAATTATCATCACTAATAATGATATAAGGACAATCATATTCTTCTTTTACCCGATATGTCGAAATAATTAAATCATAATTATCATCAATTTTATCTATCTCATATATTTGATATTTATGAGAAGTAAATCTTTCCTTTATTTCATTAGCTATCATTACTGCTTCTGGTCTACCTCTTCCGGATAATAAAGCAATCTTTAAAGGCTTTGTTAATTCAAAACGAGTTACAGCTAAATTAAAATATAATAATAAATAACCAAATTCATTAATATCAACATCAACACCATATATTTGACTAATCACTTCACAAGCTGAATGCGTAAGTTTAGTCGCAAATAAGTATCTACGCATATTATCTTTTACTAATGGATTACGTATTATCATATGTGTTTGAAGTCTTTCAATCATTAATGGAATATGTAATACCATATATCGATACCATTCACTATCTTGCGTAAGATTAAAACCAAAATTATTATTAATCTCTGCCATAATTAAATTTAAACACTTATGAAGATCAGCTTCTTGCTTAGAAGTAATATGATTAGATTCAATAATACGCTTACTACGTATATGTTGAGCAAAATAAATACTCTCTCCTATAGGCAATAAAAAATTACAATGTTTCTCTAAAGCATCAACCAATTTAAGAGCCGCTTTAAACTCAATCGTATTTTGCCATTTAGCAATCACATTATCATCAACTTTAACATAATCATAAAGCGTACAACGTCTAATAGCTATATAAATATGCACAGCTAAATTATGTACTGAATAATCAGACATTTCGATATTATACTGATCACAAATATCTTTTATTATTTGAATTAAATTTTGATATTCTTGTTTAGTATCTTCATTATTAAACATTTTATAAGTTTCTAATTGATAATCTTCATTTACTAAATTATCATGGAAAAAATATTCCGCAATGGCTAAACGCTTATCAGCCTCATCACCTTGTACAAAAATACCATAGTTTGGTCTAGAAATTAATTTTAAACGATATTTTGTAAGTCTTTGACGCACATCTTTCATTATTTGCGCCATACTAGCCCTAGAAACAAATAATTCATCCGCTAAATCTTCAACTTTAATATGATAATCAATTACTAACAATTTCTTTATTATATAAATTACCCGCTCATAATAACTATTAGGAATATTATCATTATCATACTTTTCCGGATAATGACTAACTAATAAAGTCTGATTAAAACCTTCCCCTTTATATAATAAATATCCTTTACCACTTTTAGAAATTATTTTACAATCAGCATCCTTAATAATCTCATTAATTTTAGCTATTTCACTTTTAACTGTCCTAATTGACACATCTAAATGTTCACTAATTGTTTCGGCAGTAATAAATGCATCACTAATCATTTCTAAAATTTGATATTGTCTAACTGTCAATAAATCCATAAAAAACCTCTTATTAATATTATAGCAAAAGCAGACAAGAATCATATTTCCTGTCTGCATTATTTTTTAGAAGAATCCTACCCAAGATCCTAAGATACCAACAACAATAGTAATTAATAAAATATGCGTTGATTTTAGACCTTTTTTCAAAAGGCCAAACATTATTAAGGTATATACAAATGGTAATAATAATGGGAAGATTTGATCTAAATAAGTCTGAATTGCGAATGTAGTCTCACCAATTGTAACGCTCATTCCCGTAGACATAGCCACCATTGAAGCACTCATACCACCAATTACCATTAAACCAACAATTGTTGCTGCTTTAGAAATAGTTTGAATAATATCATTTTCCTTAATATTAGTCATCAATTTAGTACCAAACATATAACCATATTTTGTACCAAAATAACGAACAAGAATATGCGGAATATTAAATAATACTAAGAATACGATTGGTGCTAATGGACTTCCTTGTTGAGCTAAAGAAATACCAATTCCAGAAGCAATTACTCTAAAAGTACCCCAGAAGAAACTATCACCAATACCAGCCATAGGTCCCATTAAACCAACTTTAACATTGTTAATAGCTGACTTATCAAAATTAGGATTTTCACTAGCTTCCTTTTCCATAGCCGCTGCAACACCAGAAATTAAACCAGAAACATGTGGTGTAGTATTAAAGATAGCCATATGTCTAGTCAATGCTTCAGCTTGTTCTTCCTTAGTCTTATAGAAACGCTTAATAGCAGGTTCCATTCCTAAAGCAAAGCCTAATGCTTGTTGTCTTTCATAATTGTAACAAGCTTCTAGTAAAAACGATTCCCAAAATAAACCATTAATTAACTTCTTATCTTCTTTTGTCAATACATTAGTCATCGAACAAATCCTCCTCATCTGTAGCAACTGTTACTGTCTTAGGTTTTTCAAAGCAAACAATAAAGGCAATTGCTGCACCTATTACGGTAATAGCTAAGATTGGTAAATTCAAATAAGCTAATAAAGCAAAGCCTAATACAAAGTAAATAGCATTCTTGGCAGTCATCATTGGTTGTAACAATAATGCAAAACCAACAGCAGGTAATAATCCACCAGCAACATTCAAACCATTCATAATAGGTTCAGGAATAGCAGCAATTATACCTTGCACCGCATTAGAACCTAAAGCAATCGCAACATAAGCAACCACAAAATACATCAAACATTGTAAGATTAAGCCCCCAATATTAATTAAATGAAGATTCTTAAAATTAGCATTAGCAGCCTGCTTCATTGCAAAATCCATAAACCAGCTTCTAACAATGAAAACAATAACTTTCAAAGATTGCGCAACTATAGAAATAGGCAAAGCTAAGGTCAAAGCAACATCTGCACCAGATCCATTCATAATGGCAAATGCTGTACCAAGTCCAGCCCCAACTAATACATCAGGAGGTACTGCCCCACCAATCTGAATAGCCCCCATAAATACAAGTTCCAATGTAGCACCAATTAATAATCCATTGGTAAGATCCCCTAAAGCAAGTCCTACAAGTGGTGATACTACAATTGGTCTAATAACCATTGGCGTTCCACCAAGTTTTTCGATAAACCACAATAAGGCTAATATTGTAGCAACTGATAAAGCTTCCATGTCTATACCCTCCTTTATTTTCTAAGATTTTTATAATTAGCTATCGAAGTCTCAGGAACTTCCTGAACTTCAATAGTGAAGCCCAAATCAACTAATTTATCCAAATACTCCCTATCTTCATCATTCAAATAAACGGCTTTAGAAAAGAAAGTAGCTCCTTCTCTCATTTGAATACCACCTAAATTAATAACTGGTTTCTCATCTAATTTAGTAACAACTTCATAAGCAGTCTTAGGATTAGGACAAATAACAAATACTTTCATATTATTCAATTTTTCATTTTTCAAAAGTTTTACCGCATTATCCACATCACGCGTAGCAAGCTTAACTCCATCAGGACAACACATTTTAATAGTAGCCTTACGAAGTTCATCATTAGCAGCCTCATTACTAGCAATCACAATAGCGTTATAACCCAATTTAGCCTTCCAACTATAAGCAACCTGTCCATGTAATAAACGATCATCAATTCTTACTTTTAAAATCATCTTTATATCCTCCTAAAAATCAAAATCATCTTCTGTATTAGCCACTAATACATCATTAACTAACATCAATTGTTCCTTAGAACTCGCAATTATTTCTTTAAGCTTATCCTTATCTACATTGCCATTTGCTAAAGCAATCGATAATTCAAGTAAAAAAGGAAAATTAACACCCGTAATCAAATTAAAATCTTTCTCTTTTAATTTTTGAATGATTGCCTGATTTACACTACCACCAAATAAATCTGTACAAACAATAATTTCTTCATCTTTATTTACTTCAAAAAATGTATCCAATTCTTTTTTAAAATCACATTCATCTACATAAGCATTTATGGTAGTAATATCATCAACATTACCAACAATAATTTTTAAAGCAGATTTAATACCTTTTGCAAAAGTACCATGGCTAGCAATTAACAATTTCATCTAACAAAACTCCTTTACAATGTCTTTTTAATATAATTAACTATTGAAGCATTAACCCCACGCTTTAAATCTCTACCTCTATCTGTCGCCATATAATAAGCAATTATTTGAAAAGGAGTAATCTCTTCAATAGCCTTAAAATATTTACTAGCAAATTCAATCTTTAAATCACGACCATCTAAAGTATTATTTCCAACTAAAGCACAAAATCCAATTTCATTTTTAATAAATTTTGCAATATTAATAGCCTTTTGAGCATCATAATTCAAATCACTTAAAATAAAGAATAAAGTATCATCATCAAATGCATTCTGTGGACCATGAATCAATTCCTCAAGTTCAAAACTACGCGTAAACATGGGAACCATTTCCATCATCTTAATATCAGCCTCATTCGCAACTTCCCAAAAACTATGTGCTCCAGCAATAATAGCTTTAAATCTTCTAAGCAAAGAAAATTTATTATCGTTATACCAACTAGAACTAATTTCATTAATCTTATTTAAATTATTAATAGCTAATAACAAATCATTTTTATACTCTTCTACTTTTGCTTCAGGAATATTATGAACTAATTGAGCTAAAGCCAATTCAATCATCCAACAAGTAACAACCGTACAAGAATAACCAATAGTACGATATAAATAAGGTTCTTTACCACTACCCATCTCAATAGCTAAATCACTAGCTTTCGCAATTGGTGAATCCAATGATTCCGTAATAGTACAATGCAACAAATTATTATTTTTAGCTTTCTCTAAAGCATCATAAACAAGTTTAGTAGCACCACCTTGAGAAACAAAAACATAAAAGGCATCAGGATTTATATAATTTGTATAATTAACAAAATCATTAGGATAAAAACATTGAACATCAAAGCCACACTCATCTTTAGCAAAATACCTTGTAACTTTACTAGCATTCAAAGATGTTCCACTAGCTACAAAAACAATTTCTTTAACTTTTCTATCTTTAATATAATCTTTGATTTTAATTTTTATATCTTCACTATTATTAACAATATTATTTAAAAGATCTGGAATACTAACTATACAATCTAACAAGCTCATATCTATGCCCCCTTTAACTTACACCTATAGAATAAATAATTTTGTAAATAGTTTGAATATATACAATTGCACGATACTTCGTGCAATTCTAATATAAACAACAAAAAAAACTAGATAAGCCTTCTAAGATGAAAACTAATCTAGTTTTAGAAAAATGTGTAAAAATCATTCAAAAAACTCAGAAAAATGTGCAAATTTCTTGATAATTTGTCAAATTAAATGCAACACCTAATGTAAGTTATATTCCAAACAAGGCTTCTTTAGGTGTTTTGTATTGAAGACATTTTCTTGGTCGATCATTCATGATGGTTAAATGATAGACCAATTCATCTTTATCAACTTTTGATAAATCCATACCTTTAGGATAAAATTCTCTAAGTAACCCATTTGTATT
>CASEWY010000185.1 GCA_949291625.1 uncultured Bacillota bacterium | reverse complement strand
CATGTAGTACGTGATGAAGTAAAAGAAGAATTAAGAGCAGCACGTGCACAAGGAGACTTGTCTGAAAACGCGGATTATGATGCGGCAAGAGATCGACAAGCAAAAGTCGAAGCACGAATTGCTGATCTAGAAGTAATGTTGCAAAATTATGAACTGATCGATACCAAAAAAGGCGGCAGCCGTACAGTTAGAATTGGTTCGACGGTGACTTTGGAATTTTTAGATCTACATAGTGAGCATGAATATACGATCGTTGGAACGACCGAAGCTGATCCACTTAATGGAAAGTTATCAAATGAAACACCATTAGCTGAAGCTATTTTGGATAAAAAAGTTGGATCAACAGTAACTGTTAATGTTGATAAACCTTATGAAGTAAAGATTAAAAGCGTAAAATAACGCTTTTTCTTTTTATCAAAATTATGAATAATGGTTATTTTTATTGCATTTATGCAAAAATATAACTATAATAAAGGGCAAGGGACATATATGATTAAATATCTTGGTGTAATAGGTTTTTGTTTATTTTTTATTTATGATTATAATCAAGTACGATGGAATAATGGTGTTTTGAAAAAATTTTTCCTTATCGGACTTATCTTAATCAGCATAGCAACTATTTATTATTGCACATTACCCTTGAAAAGTATCTTAGGTATAATAATTGCCTTATTTGGATTAGCTTTGACAGTGTATGTTTTATTTTTTGCGCTAGATTTTAAAGATACTTATATAAATGATAAGTTTAAAGTTTATGATAAAGGAGTTTACTCTTTATGCCGTCATCCTGGATATTGGAGCTTGCTTATCATGTATCTAGGATTCCTTGTAGCTTTTCAAGATGTGGAATGGCTGTGGATCACGATAATATATAATCTATTAAATTTGATATATATCGTTTTTCAAGATAAGTATACTTTTACCATAATATTTGAAGATTATTGTGAATATAAAACATATGTACCTTTTTTGATACCTACCTTAGCTAGTATTAATTCATGTTTAAATTATTTTAGGGGAAAAAATGAAATTTGAGGAAAAATTAAGAACTTTAGGCAAAAAAGAAGTATATGATGAATATTGTTCTTTTTTAGATCTAAATCTAGAGCAATATATGCAGATACAAAATAGCTTGCTTAAAGAACAGATTGCTCTATGGCAAGATACTAAATTGGCTCAATCAATTTTAAAAGGCAAAAAGATTGGGTCTTTTAGTGATTTTAAAAAAGTTATTCCTCTTACGACATATGAAGATTATGCAGACATACTTTTAAAAAGAGATGATAATTATCTTCCAAGTCCTGCTTCTCTTTGGATCGAAACAACTTGGGAAGGTGGTAATCATCCAGTAAAGGTAGCGCCATATAACCGTGCAATGCTTGAAACCTTTTTCACCAATGTGTGTGCTTGTTTTTTAATTGCTACAGGCAAGCAAAGATATGATTTTGACATAAAATCAAGTTATCATATGCTTTATGGATTGGCACCATTACCTTATGCTACTGGTCTTTTACCAATCAGCTTAGAAAATCAGATTGGAATCAAATTTTTGCCTGATGTTGAAACAGCAAATTCATTAAGTTTTAGCGAACGAAATAAATTAGGATTTAAGCAAGGGTTATTTGAAGGCATCGAATACTTTTTTGGTTTAGGAAGCGTAACATATTACATTTCAAAAAGTTTAGATAAAATGTCTAGCCAACAAAGTTCATTTAATTATAGTCAATTTTTTAAGAATCCTAGAAGAGCAGCACGGTTGTTGAAAGGTATAAACCGTGCAAAAAAAGAAAATCGTGGATTATTGCCTAAAGATCTTTTTGACTTGAAAGGCTTTGTCGTAGCGGGAACAGATAATGAATTATATAAAGATGATTTAGAAAAATTATGGGGTGTAAGACCACTAGAAATTTTTGCAGGTACAGAACCAACCTTATTAGGAACCGAAACCTATAGTCGTAAAGGTTTGGTATTTTTCCCAGATAGCTGTTATTTAGAATTTATCCCTGAAGAAGAAACTATAAAATATAAAAATGATCCTAGTCATGAATACACCACATATACGATAGATGAAGTATGTGAAAATTGTAATTACGAATTAGTTATCAGTGTATTAAAAGGCGGAGCATTCATGCGCTATCGAGTAGGAGATATCTATCGCTGTGTCGGTTTAAAAGATAAAGAGGACAATATAAATCTTCCGATCTTTAAATATATTGATAGGACAAAAGATGTTATTGATATTGCTGGATTTACCCGCATTACTAAAAACAGTATCGATGATGTTATAAAATTATCAAAATTAGATATTAAAGATTATATTGCTTGTAAGGAAATAGATAACAATGATCGGCCATTTTTACATATGTATGTGGAGATGAGCGATGATGCAATGTATGGCGATGCTATTACCATTGAAGTTTTAAAAGATCATCTAACTGCATATTTTAAATATTTTGATTCTGATTATGCTGATCTTAAAAAGATCTTAGGCATAGATCCATTGCAGATTACGATATTGAAACGTCGCTCTTTAAGCGATTATCCTTATATGATCGATAGAATAAACCCATCAAAAAGTGAGATGGTGAAGTTTAAGAGATATATTAATGAAAGTGCAGGATATTAATGATGGATAGTTATTTATATGTACCAGCAATATCTGTAGCTTTTTTGTCATATCTTCTAATATCATTCATGGCAAGCAAGAAGAACCATTTGATCAAGGCATATCTTGCCGTTTTGATTGCGATGATCATGTGGACAGGAGGATCGTTCTTGATGAGGATCCAATTTTATCCTGGAATGGAGCTATGGTTTGATATATCGATCGCTGGGCTGCTTGGTGTATGCTCAACGATATATACATTCGTAAAGATCGCAACGGTAAAAAAAGTAGATAAGATGTGCATGGTCTGGTATATGATCATGATCATAATCGCTATTATCAACGCATTGAGCGGGTGGTTTTTAAGTGTGCCATCAATCGTTGAAAACGGTTCACATATTAAATTTATTTATGAGGTTACCTTTAGGACATTAATTCTATATGGGGTAGCATTTTTGTGCTTTTTGAACGTATGTTATAATTTATGGACCGCAATGAAGAAAAACATTGAATCAGTACATGATATGTATCCAATGTTCATTGGTGTAATCTTATTATTGATCGGACATATACTATATTTTTTACCGATCTTCAATGGTTTTCCAATCGATATGCTTAGCGGTATCTTTTCGGCAATTTGTTTGTATTATATGGTATATAAAAGACGGATGTTCAAACTTACCTTGTTAGCTGGAAGAGGAAGCTTGACGTTTGCTTCTGGATTGATCACTTTTTTTATCTTCTATATTTTGATCAATCCTTTAGAGAGGATCTTTGATACAGCATATGGAACTAATACGACATATGATTCATTATACATATCAATATTGTTTGTCATTGTTTTAGCAGTAGTCTTTAGCTTTTTCAAATTTTTTACTAATTCGATCTTTGTAAAGAAAGAAATAAAACAAAATGAAGTCTTGAATGAATACCTTTTGGATGTAACCCAAAGCTTAGATATTAAGCAAGTCATAGATATAACATTCAAAAAGATCAAAGAAGTGATCGATGTTGATACGATCATCATAGCATTGCATAATGACCAGAAACAGTGTTATGAATTATATTCCGATAAAGATTATTTTAGTTATCCAAACATAAGTGAAGCGAGCCCGATTTTTAGCTATTTATCGCAAGTTAATGGTTGTGTAAGCTATAATGATTTTAATCGTAGCGTGTTTGCTAGATCTATCTGGCAAAATGATAAAGATATCCTTGATAAGCTTAATATCAGTTTGATGATGCCATTAAAAGACGAAGAACTATTTGGGGTCATCATGCTACCGCAAAAAAAGAAACCTTACCATTATGATGAGACATTGTTCATATCATCATTAGCTAATAGTGCATCAATAGCCATAAAAAATAGTAAGCTTTATAACAAAGTATATCAGGAATCAATTGGAGACGATCTAACTAATACCTATAATCGTAAATATTTTTATGACATCCTAAATCAAAACTTTTTAAGCTATAAGTCATTTTTGACCTTGATGTATATCAGTGTAGATGATTTTAGGATCTATAATCAGCTATATGGTAAGCAAGAAGGTGATGAAGCTTTAAGAAACATTGCAGAAATCATCAGGCTATTAGTTGGACAATCAGGCATCTTATGCAGGATACAAGGAAAGATGTTTGCGTTGATCCTTCCAGAATATAATATCCTAAGCGCTAGGAAATTAGGAGAAAATATTTGTAAACAAGTAATAAATATTAATAAGCATGAAGAAAACAATAAGAAAGTTCTAACGGTATCCATTGGCATAAGCAGCATACCGCTAAATTCAACAACGGTAAAGGAACTATGTGCAAATGCCGATCAAGCATTATATGATGCCAAGAAGGCAGGGAAAAATTGTGTCAATATTTTTAGCTTAGAATCATATACCAAAACAGACGATCAGCCACGAAAGAAATTTGATACATCGGTATATAATGAATATAGTGGAACGATCTGTGCTTTACAGGCAGCAATCGATGCGAAAGATCATTATACTTTTTCACACAGCAATAATGTGGCGTATTATGCAACGAAGCTAACAGAAGGCTATGGATTAAGCGATGAGGTCGTGGAGATTGTTAGAGAAGCAGCTTTATTACACGATATTGGAAAAATTGGGGTTCCAGAAAATATCTTAAATAAGCCAGGAAGGTTAACAAGTGAAGAATATGAGACGATGAAGTCGCATGTTGAAAACAGCGTTAGCATCATCAAGCATCTGCCATCATTGGATTATGTCGTACCAGCAGTAATATCTCATCACGAAAGATGGGATGGTAATGGTTATCCTCGCCGTCTAGCCAAGGAAGATATTCCATTAACTGGTAGGATCTTATGCATTGCGGATTGTTTTGATGCAATGACTAGTGCTCGTTGTTATAAGCAGCCATATCCTTTGGAAATGGCGTTAAATGAGCTGATCTTGCAGGAAAACAAACAATTTGATCCAAAATTAGTTGAATTGTTTGTTGCCATGGTTAAAAATGGGCAAATTGTTTTACAAGATACTAAAATTAATAAAGGATAATATGTGCTTTAAACATATATATGATTGGTGATAAATATGTTTAAAGCTTTTTTTATTATTATTGCATTTACTTGTTTTATTTTTGTTGATCATAAAATAATTGATATAAAACAAATGGAAACTGAAACAATTACTGTAGAAGTCAAAGGTAATGGAGCTAAAAATGGTCTATATTCTTTAGAAAAATATAGTACTATTAATGATTTAATAAAAATAGTAGAAATGAAAGAGGATGCCGATTTATCAAGTTATAATTTACAACAACCTTTAAAAAGTATGGATATTATTACCATAAATTTAATTTCAGAATTTCCTAAAGTATCTATAAATAGTGCTAATTTAGATGAACTTTGTACTTTGGATGGAATTAAAGAAAAGACAGCACAGAAAATAATAGATTATCGTAATAATAATGGACCTTTTCAATCTTTAGAAGAATTGATGGAAGTGCCAGGTATTGGTGAAGCTAAATACAATAAGCTTAAAGATAAAATCTGTCTTTAATATTGATTTATGGCAAGAAGGTCTATTATGTGTTATATATGCTCTTTTAAAAGATGAAATACCATTTACTATGGCATTTTTAATAATACTTATTTTATTTATAAAACATAAAAAATGGTGGTTAGCTCTTTTTTTTGTTTTATTATTAAACTTACCAATTAATGATACATCACCTAATACTTATATTGGAAAGATTATTGATATTAAGAATAATTATTATATTGTCCAAACTGAAACACATAAAGTCTTATTATATTCTGATATGAATCTAAATTATGATGATTCTATTTCATTTAAAGGTGAATATGAATTGATTGAAGGAAAATATAGTAATTATGGTTTTGATTTTAAAAAATTTAATAATAGACAAA
>CASEWY010000184.1 GCA_949291625.1 uncultured Bacillota bacterium | reverse complement strand
AATCTCTGTCTTGTTTAAATTAGTCATAGTTTGTACTAAATGGGGAATATGATAACTGCTATTAGAGAAGGCTTGAATTAGGCCTCCTCCTTTAAAATCAATTATCATTAATTGTAATTTAGAAGGATGATATTTAGCACATAATGCCATAAAATAAGAAATTATTAATTCTGATTTTCCACTACCTGTACTTCCAGCAATAATGCCATGTGGACCTTGTTTAGAAGTTGCTAAATCAAAAGTTATAGGTTTACCATTTTTTTCAAAACCAATAACTTGACTAATTCCTTCATATGTTTGATATTTTTCCCAATTACTTTCAATATCGATATCATCTAAGGAATTGATATTTAATAAATCAAAAATACCTATATCTTGATGAAATTTAAGCTCTTTTTGATACGAATTATTCATTCTTAAAAATAATTTTTCTAAATTCATATTTGCTTGTTTATAAATATATTCTTGATAAGTTTGATCTTTAAATATTAATTTATGTTTAGTAATTATTGCTTCATTACGATTATCTACATCATTAATATGATCATATACATTTATAACTAAATATGGAAAATTAATTTTTAAATTGGTATCACAATTAATAATTATAGTTTTATCATTTTCTGCTAATTCTTGAATTTTATTTACATTATCTAAATTACATATTAACCATCTTTTATTTTCTTGATTTAAATGGGGTATAAATCGAAAATAATTATGTTTATTTAAATAATTTTTATTACAAATAATACACAATTTTAAATCATCAGGATGAAAATATACTACTAATTGTAATATAAGATATTCTAATAGATTATTTTCATCTATAAGGGCTAAAACTTTATATTTTTTTAAATCAAATAAATAGTAAGTTTCTATCTTAGTAAGATTAAAAATAAATTCAGCATATATCGGATATATACTATCTTCATGTTCAATTTTAATATCATTATATTTTATATCTATATCATATATACCCTTACCTAGCATAATCTTTAGAAAATCTTCTTGATCTCTAGTTTTAGACCATAGAATATCATCTGCTTCTATAGCTTTATTATAAAGCACAGAAGAATTAAAAAAACGTTCCTCAATATTTTTAACATATGCTTTTTTATATTCTTTAATTTCTTCATTTTTACTATCTAACATTATTCTAAAATTATTATTTCTTTTCATGACTTTTTTTAGATAGCGATTTTTTTCAAATCTTCGTTGTAATGGAATAACTAGACAACTAGAAAGAACCATACATATAGGCATTATTAACATAGGTATTATTTCAATAATCTTACGTTGATTTAATAATGCATTATAAGTCATAATTATTCCATTTATTAATGAAGCACATGACATTAATATCGATGGTATTAAAATTAAAGCTAAAGGCATAGGTTCATATGTTGGAAGATTATCAGGTTTATCTAAATTGATTTTTAGAGGTTTAATATAAGAATATGATTTAAATCTAGATTTATATATATCCAAATTTTGAAAAAGCGGTTTTTGATAATTATTAAGATTATGATATATAGATAAATTAATAAATATATTTTGCGGTTGATTAATCATGATAAAATCATCATGAATTGTAAATCGCAAATTAATTATCTCAAATACTTCACCATCACGATATGTTGTATGATTGTTTTTATATTCATACTTTTTTTCAACTAAATCAAATATTATGGGATTATTTAAATTTATATCTTGTAAACAAATATCATAATCTATTTTATTTCCTATAGTTAAATAATGCTTAGGTAATTTATAACGTAAATACTTTTGATAATTTTCATGATAAATACTAAAACATATAAAATATGTTATATTTTCATGAAGATAATTTAACTTTTTTTCATGTTGCATAATTATTTTTTGATTATTTATAATTATGTACTCATTTTCAAAATTAATTTTTAAATTAATAAAAGTATGTTTTTTTTCATCATTTAAAAGAACCATATGTTGGTTCAAAGCAGATATAAATACTAACATTTATATTTGTTCTCCTTTCACCAACACATGGCACTCCACTTTATATTTACCATCATTTGTTTGAATAGTAATTATTGAGCTTCCTCTTTCAATTCCGGTTACTATACCTTTTGAATCTACACTAACACAATCTTTATTAGCGGTATATGCAAGATCATTTAATGAATATTCATTTGGTAAACCCGTTATTTCAATTTTAATTTGTTTATTTTTTTCTACAATTAATGAATAATCTTTGATAGTAATTTGGGTAGTTTCCATAATATCTTGGGTTTTTTGTGGCTTCACTACCCTATTTCTTGTACATTTATCGACAAAATGCCAATTTTCAATATGATATTTTCCATCATTTATCAATGGTGCATTACGTTCATTTAATATGCTAAAATTTTTTCTTAGATTTAATTTACCTAATAATGAAGAATTTGAATTAATTCCTACATTTAATACTAAATATGCTTTTATATCACCGCATACTAAGACATCATCAACATCATTACTCGCATCATCTAAAAATTCTAATGGTAAATCACTTTGAAGTATTGTTTGTTCATTATTAGAATCATAAATATGTACTTGGCTTTGAATTAATCCTTTAATTCCTGGTTCAGCATATATATCCATTAATGCCATATTTGCAGCATTTAGACTGAAAAACAATCTAGACATTAAGCTTACTGTTGATTTAATTACAAAATCACATTTATGATCATGATCATTTATTAAACGTACATTACCATTTAAAACTTCCATACCTAAAGCATAATCATTTGATAAAGTTATTTCCGCTCTACCACTTGCATAAATATTTAATTGTAGCCTTACCATTAATTTCAATATAGGCATTTGTGGTATAGGAATAGCTATAGTACATAGAGGAATTGTAGCTTCTTCAACCTCATTATATTTTTTAAATAATGATTTTGCAGCTGTTAAAAAATTACTGGAGTCAACATTTTTAAAATCAGCATATAAGTCTTTTGCAATACCATTTTTAATACCACCACTAGCAATGGTATCAAAATCTACTTTTAAATATGCTTCTTGTATCTTTTGATCATTCATTTTAAATTTAAAAGATGGTTTTAAATTATTTAAGCTAAGTTTAATATATTGATCCATACCATTAGATAATTCTTTTTTAGCATCTACTACTAATTGAGAATTACTTAATTTTATTTCAATTTTATAGCCTTTCATTTCAATAGTCTTTTTTTCAAAAAAAGCTAAAGATAATGGATTAATATCAAAATTATTTGCACTATATTTGTTGATGATAATATCTTGGTTGCCTTCATCAATAATTTCTGCTTTGGAAAAATCTACTTCAAAACTATCACTAATATCTATAGATTCAAATGCTTCCAATATATCACATGGTTCAATTTTAGCTTGTATTTGTTGATTATCTTTAATAATATCGCGAATAATAAAATATTCATTATTATATTTAATGATATTATCCTCTACCAACTCTATATCATCATATATAATGATATGTTCCTTTTCTAATTTTGCATTTTTTATGTTTTTAATATAAGGATTTTCTACAAATTCATAATTATTACTAAATGTTTGATTATTACGTTTTACTATGGCTAAATCTAACTGTGCTAATGCATCATCTTTTTTTACTAAACTGTCTTTATTTTTAGATTTGATGATATTATTTAGAAAGGCATTTTCTAAATAATTTTCATCATATTCTTTAGTTATTCTTAAAATTGTTTTTGCAAATAAATCATTAGATAGCTTATCATTTAAATTAAATTCATCTTGGTTATTTAAAATTTCCCAATCTAACAATGTTTGAACATTATTATTTTTAATATCTAAGTTCATTGTAGTAATAATTGAATTGAACCATTCATCAACAGTAATATATTGATCATCATTTTTATTAAAACAACTTACTAAATTGATTAGTAAGGCTAATACCAATATTTTTTTAAATATTGGTATTAGATGCATTTGTATTAATTGTTGTTTCCAAATTATCATAGCTAGAAATCGTCAAAGCAAGAAATTTAGCATAAGCATCGATAGTTTCCTTTTGCGTATCAAAACGATTGGCAAATTGATTAAAACGGGCTCTTATTGTATTTGCTGAATCAGATATCCATGCTGCATTTAAATTATTCATTTGATTTTTCATATCAGTTAATAATAAATAGATTTTCTCATTTAAACTTTCAATTTGTTTTTGACAATTTTGAACTTCTTGTAAAGATATTTTAATATTATTCATAAATTTTAACCCTCCTAATTTACTAATGCTTGAGCTTGTGCACATAATTCATCTTGTAATTGTTTATATGCTTTTGCGCTAGCTCTTAAAAATTCAATATATTGATATATCAAAACATACAATTGATTAAAATCATCTTCATAACCTGCAATTTGGGTACTAAATGCTTGGTTATCTTTACCACTCCAACTACTTTTCATTAAGTCTACCTCATCAAATAATTGATTGTAAGCTTGCTTATAACTTGCTGCCATTTCCTCAATTTTATTAGCACAATTTTCCACTTGTGCAACTTCTACTGTAATTTGTCGCATATTCATCTTCCTTTCTTTGCTTATATGTATGCATAAATTTCACTACAACCTAAAAAAAAGTGTCCTAAGACACTTTTTTCTCATTATCATGTATATCTTTTAAAATTTCATCTAACTTACGGGCTTTTTCAAAAGATTCATCTAATTTAAAGCTAATTTCGGGAATACGACGTATTTTAAGTCTTTTACTTAATTCACTTCTTATAAAACCTTTAGCCTTATTTAAAGTCTTTAAACCTTTTTCATTACGTTCCTTTTTTCCTAAAAATGTTACATAAACTGTAGCATAGCTATGATCATTACTTACATGTACATCTGTAATAGTTACAAAACCTATTGATGGATCTTTAAGCGAAAATTGAATGATATCACTAATTTCTTTTAATATAATTTGATTAAGACGTTCTTGTTTAATTGTAGCCATACTATTTAACTTCTACAATTTGATCTTGGTATATTTCCAAGATATCTCCTTCTTTTATATCATTATAATTTTCTATAGTTACACCACATTCAAAACCGCTTGAAACTTCTTTAGCATCATTTTGGAAACGTTTTAAAGAACCAATTTTTCCATCATAAACAACGATACCATCACGAATTAAGCGTACTTTTGAATCCTTTGTAACTTTACCATCAGTAACCATACAACCAGCAATAGTTCCAACTTTGCTAACTTTAAAGGTTTGACGAACTTCCAATTGACCTATGATAACTTCTTCATAAACTGGAGCCAACATACCTTTCATTGCAAGTTCCATTTCTTCCACTGCTTTATAAATAATATTATGTAAACGAATAGAAACACCTTCTTCTTCGGCTTTCTTTCTTACATTAGCATCTGGACGTACATTAAAGCCTATAATTAGAGCTTTTGAAGCACTTGCAAGCATTACATCTGATTCGCTAATAGCTCCTGCAACACTACGGATAACATTAATTTTAACACTATCTACTTCAATCTTTTCTAAACTAGATTTAACCGCTTCAGCACTACCTTGTACATCTGCTTTGATAATAACTGGAATTTCTTGAATTTCACCAATTTCAATTTGATTAGCCAAATCATCCAAGCTCATTGCACTAGTTTGTTTTCTTTCTTGATCTATTTTAGCTTGTTTACGTTTATCAGCAACAGCTCTAGCTTCTTTTTCTGAATCAAACACTTTAAACATATCACCAGCTTCTGGTACTTCATTTAAACCAATGATTTCTACTGGTGTGCTTGGTTTAGCTTGTTTAATTTCACTACCCATATCGTTAGTCATTTTTCTAACTCTACCATAACATGAACCAACAACTATAGGTTGACCTTGTTTTAAAGTACCTTTTTGAACTAATAAAGTACAAACTGGTCCTTTACCTTTATCTAATTTTGCTTCAATTACAGTACCACTAGCATTACGATTTGGATTAGCTTTTAATTCTAAAACTTCACTAACAACTAATACTGTTTCAAGCAAATCCTTGATTCCTTCACCTTTTTTAGCGCTACAACGAACAAAGATAGTATCTCCGCCCCATTCTTCAGGCATTAAACCTAAATCAGCCATTTCTGACATAACGCGATCTGGATTTGCCTCTGGCTTATCCATTTTATTAACTGCAACAATAATTGGTACATTAGCTGCTTTAGCATGGTCAACTGCCTCTTTAGTTTGTGGCATAACCCCATCATCTGCGGCAACTACAATGATACAAACATCAGTTACACTAGCTCCTCTAGCACGCATAGCTGTAAATGCTTCATGTCCTGGAGTA
Source organism: uncultured Bacillota bacterium (assembly GCA_949291625.1). Lineage (GTDB taxonomy): Bacteria > Bacillota_I > Bacilli_A > Erysipelotrichales > Erysipelotrichaceae > JALEVB01. Next base: position 28,858 of record CASEWY010000184.1, on the reverse strand, counting down.
TCAAGGAAGGTAACTGCTTTACCATTAACTTTAACTTGATAAGCACCTATATGTTGAGTAATACCACCAAATTCACCTTCTACAACTTTAGTTTTTCTTATAGTGTCTAATAAAGTTGTTTTTCCATGGTCAACATGTCCCATGATTGTTACTATAGGTGGTCTTTCTTCTAAGGTAGATGGATCATCTTGAACATCATCTTCAAGACTATTTTCATCTTTTACATCTTCTTTGGTTGGTTCAATACCAAATTCTAAGCAAACTAATTCAATAGTTTCATCATCTAAGGTACTATTGATAGTAACCATCTTTCCTAGCATAAACAAAATTTTAATAATATCACTTGCATTTTTATTACAAAGATGAGCAAGTTCAGCAACCGTAATACCTGAAGAATATGTAATCACTTTAACGATAGTATCATTTTTATTTACATAGTCTTTATTCTTTCGATTGTTTTTCTTAGATACTGGTTTTCTTGTTTTTGCCATTTCTGAACCTCCTTTAACAATTTTTCTTTAAACTTTTAACAAATCCGATATCATTTACTGAAATAATTTTAACATTATTCTTTCCTAAATAATCTTTTAATACTGAGCTATCATCTATTTTTAATAACTCAACATTATAAAATTTACATTTATCTTCAACTTTTTTTAATGAACGTAAGCTTATATCATTTGTTACTAATACTAAATGACTCTTTTTATTGCGTACACTTTCAATTGCACTATCACCAAAACTTAATTTTGATGCTCGAAATGCTAATCCTAAAAGCTGATAAAATGCTTTATTCACCATTAATCACCCTTAATAGTTCTTCATAAAAACTATCATCAACTTTTACTTCTAAATTTTTTTCAATAGTTTTACGTTTTTTAATGATTGCTACGGCTTCAGGATCTTTTTTTATATAACAGCCTCTTCCATTCATCTTACCTTGTAAATCGATTTTTAATTCATGTTCAGGCGTTCTGACAATTCTTAATAAATCTTTTTTAGGTAATACTTCATTGGTTGCTATACATTTACGTAATGGAACTTTCTTCATTTTAATCCTCATCATAATCATCGTAATATTCTTCGTAAGCATCATAATCTACATCATATTGATCCATCTCTTCTTCTTCACGCATACGAATTTCTTCTAATTCTTCTTCAGAATAAACCGGACGATTATCATAATCAATATCAATATGACTTAAGATATCTTTTGCACGTAATTTACGATCTTCATCATCTTTTTTCTTTTTACGTTTTGGTGTATTTTGTTCTTGTTTTTTACTATTATCAACAAGTTTTTCAAACTTGCTAACATATTCATCAGCTTTCTTTTCTAATTTTACTTTACGACGTTTTTCTACTTTAGCTTCTTCTTGAACTGCTTCAACTTCTTCTTTTTCTTCAATATTGTCATTTAAAGTATCAATTTCTTCTTTTTCAACAATTTTATCTGCCATATTTTCATTTGTAGACTCTTCAGTTGTTTCTTCATTAACTTCATCTTCAATTGCTTCAGGTTTTTCTATTGCAGATAAATTTTCTTCTTCAACTTCATTAACAATAGTTTCTTGTTCAACTTTATTTTCTTCCATTGCTTTTAGTCGACGATCTTTTTCTTGTTGAGCTTGGTAATTCAATAATAATGTTTGATAATCAATACCATTTTCTTCAAGTTCTTCTTTAGTCTTAATATCTATTTTCTTATTAACTAGCTTAACAGCCAAGCGCGCATTCTTTCCTTTTCTACCGATTGCAAGTGATAATTGATTTTCATCTACAACAACTAAAACACTCTTATTATCTTCTGAAGGAATTACAGCTTGTACAACAGCTGGAGCTAAGGCATTTTTTACTAAGCTAGTAATATCATCATTCCATTCAAAAATATCAATTTTTTCACCATGAATTTCATCAATAATAACTTGAACTCTTTGACCACGAGGACCAATACAAGCACCTATTGGATCAACTTCAGGATTATGTGATACTACAGCAATCTTACTTCTTTCACCAGCTTCACGAGCAATAGCTTTAATTTCTACAATACCATCATATATTTCAGGTACTTCTTTTTCAAATAAACGTTTAACTAATAAAGCATCACTTCTAGAAACTGTAACTTGTGATTTTTTAGTTTCACGATTAACTTCCGTTATTACAACCCTTATTTTTTCTCCTTCTTTTAATCTTTCATTAGGAATTTGTTGGCTCTTCGGAAGAATAGCTAAAGTTTTACCTAAATTAATTAAAGCAAACTTTTCCTCCACAGTTTCAACAATGCCTAATACCATTTCATCTAATTTATCAATATATTCATCATATATTGCTTGTTTTTCTGCTTCACGAATTTTTTGTTTAACAACACTTTTAGCCAAGGTAGCAGCAGCACGACTAAAGTTATTAATTTCTACTTTACGCTCAATAACATCACCAATTTCAGCATCTTTCTTATATTGTTTAGCATCTTCTAAAGAAATTTCTAACTCATCATCTTCTACTTCATCGACAACATTATAAAGTTGATAAATGTCAATGCTTCCTTTTGGAGTAACATCTACTTTTACATTGATATCTGGTAGTTCTACATGTTTTTTATAAGCTTTTGCCATTGCTTCCTTCAATGCTTCAACAACAATATCTTGGGAAATTTTGCGATCAGTTTCGATCAAAGCCATAGCTTTTAATAAATCATTTAATTTACTCATCATCTTTCTCCTAAATTCTTACAGCCAAACGGGCATAATCAATTTCATTTAATTCAAAACTAACTTGTTTTGTTAAAGCTTTATCGCGATAACTTAAAGTTAAAATATTATTTTCAAAATTAATTAAATCGCCAGTAATTTCTAACATTTTCTTAACTGGATGTTTTAAACGAACATATATATGATTTCCAATCAATTTAGATAATTCGTTAAGATCTTTAATTTCTCTTTCAGCACCAGGGCTACAGACTTCTAAGTAGTACTCAAAATTAATTAGATCTTTTTCATCTAGCAAAGTTGATAATTGTTCACTTATCAATGCACAAGTATCTATATCCATCGTTAGATCTTCTTTCATGATACTAACTCTTAAGATTTTCATTTTGTTTTCTTGAACAAATTTTAAATCATAAAGAGTTACGTTATTAGCTTTTAAAATTGGCGCAAATAATTCTTTAAGTAAATCTAATTGTTCCATACTCCTCCATCTTTAAACAATATTTAAGGAGTGCCATTAGCACTCCTTTTTAATACATTAATATTATAGCCTATAAAATCAACAAAATGCAAGCTAAAATAATGACATTTGATTCTCTTCTTGCATTCCATCTAAACAACCTAAAACTTCAAGTTTACGAATTAAGGTATTACTCAATTGTGTTCTTTCAGCTAAATCTTGTTTAGATAAAAATTCACCTTTTTTACGAGCTTCTTCAATACTCTTTGCTACGTTTGCTCCTAAACCATCGATAGTAATAAATGGTGGAATAATGGTTTTTAAATCATTTTCATCTACACAAAATTGCGTTGCTTTAGATTTATATAAGTCAATATTACCAACTTTATAACCTCGAGCATTCATTTCTAATACTACTTCTAAAGTATCATATAAAGCTTTTTCCTTATTTGTAGCAGGTTTATCAGCGTAATTTGTCATACGCGATTGGATATCATTCATTCTATTTTGAATTGCTTGAACACCTTTAGTCATAGTTTCAATTTCATAAGCATCACATCTTAAAGTTAAATATTGAATATAAAAGAAATGAGGTAAATGCACTTTATACCAAGCAATTCTTACCGCCAAAATAACATATGCTACAGCATGCGCTTTAGGGAACATATATTTAATCTTTTTACAGCTATCTATATACCAATCATGAACATGATGTTCATTCATTATTTCTTCCCATTCTGGTTTTAAACCTTTACCTTTACGCACACTTTCCATGATGGTAAATGCCACAATAGGTTCTACCCCTTGGCCAATTAAATAAGTCATAATATCATCACGACATCCAATAACTTGATTTAAAGGTACACCATTTTCTACTAAAGTAGAAGCATTCCCTGCCCATACATCTGTTCCATGAGTTAAACCTGAAATGATAACTAAATCACCAAAAGTTTTTGGTCTAGTTTGTTCCAATACCCTTCTAGTAATCTTGGTACCAAATTCTGGTAAACCTAAGGCTCCAGTTTCTTCACAATAAATACGTTCATCTATTTTTAAAGCATCTTGAGATGAAAACAAACTTAAAGTTTCCGGATCATTCATCGGAATAGTTTTTGGATCAATACCACTCAAATTTTGTAATAAACGCATAGCAGTAGGATCAACATGACCTAATAAATCAAATTTTAAGACATTATCATGGATATCATGGAAATCGAAGTGGGTAGTTTTCCATTCACTATTTTGATCATTTGCAGGATATTGCACCGGAGTAAAATCACATGCTTCATAATCTTGTGGTATTACGATAATGCCCCCTGGATGTTGTCCGGTAGTTCTTTTAACTCCTTCACAACCAGCAGCTAAAAAATCTTTAGTTACTTTACGCATATTTGTTATGCCCATTTCTTCAGCATAACCACTAACATAACCATATGCTGTCTTATTAGCAACCGTTCCTATGGTACCCGCTCTAAATACATGGTCTTCCCCAAACACCTCTTTGGTAAAAGCATGAGCTCTTGCTTGATATTCATTAGAAAAGTTTAAATCAATATCTGGTACCTTATCACCATTAAAGCCCAAGAAAGTTTCAAATGGAATATTTTGACCTTCGCCCTTCATTTTTGTATGGCAATGTGGACATTCTTTTTCTGGCAAATCAAAGCCACTAGCAACTACCCCATCTTCCAAAAATTCAGAATATTGGCAATTTGGACAAATATAATGAGGTTTTAAAGGATTTACTTCGGTAATGCCTGCCATTGTCGCAACAAAGCTACTTCCAACTGAACCACGCGAACCAACTAAATATCCATCAGAATTACTCTTTTTAACTAATAAATGTGAGATATAATAAACTACCCCATAACCATTAGAAATAATACTATGCAATTCTTTTTCTAAGCGAGCTGTAACAATTTCTGGTAAATTTTCACCATAAATTTTATGAGCTGTTTCATAACAAACATTTGTTAATTTTTCACTAGAACCTTCAATTATTGGTGGGAAAGTTCCATCAGGAACCGGTTGAACATAGTCAACCATATCAAATATTTTATTGGTATTTTCAACGACCATTTGATAAATAAAATTAGGATCATCCAACCAAGAAAAAGCTTGTAACATATCTTTAGTAGTTAAAAAATGTTGATCAGGATTTTTTGACTTCATTCGCAATTGAGTATTATAAATATAAAGCGGATGTCTAACTCCACCTACCCCTTGTGTCGCAATATATATATCTCTAAATTTTTTATCTTCTTTAGTCAAATAATGTACATCACCAGTCGCAACTAAAATTTTATTTTGTTTTTTTGCTTCTTTTATGATTCTTAAAATAATATCTTTTAATCTTTGTTCATCAGGAACGCTATGCATATTCAATAATGGTAGATAATTACCTAAAGGTTGAATTTCTATATAATCATAAAAGCTAATTGCTTTAGCTAATTGTTCCTGATTACCATTAGCTGCATTTTCAAATACATCACCATTATAACAAGCTGAACCTAATAATAGATTATCGCGATGCTTGATGATTTCACTGCGGAATATACGCGGTTCACTTAAAAATTCCTCTCCACTTTTACCATTAGCTTTTCCAAATACCGCAAGTGTTTTAGTATTTGAAATAGTAACAAGCTGATATAAATCTTTTATGCCTTTTTGATTTTTTGCCATAACTACTATATGACTTTTTCTAACTTTGGCAAATGACTTATCATTTTGTAAATGCTGTAAATCATCAATAGTTTTAGCACCATTTTTCTTTGCATCTTTAAGCATACATAAAAATACATCAGCTAATACATTAGCATCATAATCAGCACGATGCGCAACTTCTTCATCATAAGTAATTTTATAAAGTCTAGCTATATTACCTAAACGATAAGCTCTACGATCTGAATGTATTGCCCTTGCAAAGTCTAAAGTATCAATAACTGGATTTTTTAAAGGAGGTCGCTTAATTCTATTAAGTTCTTCATTTAAAAATCCATAGTCAAAACTAGCATTATGGGCTACTAATATCCCATCACCAATCCATTCTAATAACTCATCACATACCTCATTAAAAGGTTTTGCATCTTTTACATGATCGTTGGTAATATTTGTTTTTTCTTGTATAAATTCTGGAATAGGTACTGGTGGTTTAATAAACATTTGTTTTCTATCGATAATTGCTTGATCTTTAATTTTAACCGCACCAAATTCTATTATATGATCAAAATAGCAGCTAAGTCCGGTTGTTTCTAAGTCAAATGCAATATATTCACAATGATCTATATCTTCATCGATGCTATTTCTTACTATGGTTAATTGTTCATCAACCATATTCATTTCACAACCATATAATACTTTAAATGGTTCTTCTTTACCCTTAGATAAGGATCTAGCATGATTATGGGCTTTAGCAAACGCTTGAACACCCGCATGATCACATATTGCGATACCTTTATGTCCTAAATTAAACGCAAAACTAATCAAATCTTTAACATCACATACAGCATCCATTTCACTCATCGTCGTATGAGCATGTAATTCAATACGTTTATTTTTTTCATCATCTATTACCTTAACTGGTTCAACCTTCTCAATTAATTTAGGATTACAAACTAAATCCTTGCTGAAATTATCAAATACAATACTACCATATACATTAATTTCATCATTGATCTTTACTTCATGAAGCATTTCGGCTGTAGTAAATTTACCTTCATATCTTTTAATTAATATAGCTTCATTATTATCATGAACACTAATAGTTTGTATTATACGACCAGCTTTACTAGTAATTTCTTCAATATTAAAAATCTTAGCTCTAAATTGGATAAAATCCATTGGCCCTTGAATACTCGAAATATCTATTTTAGTATAATCTTCTAATTTTAATTTTCGATAAGTATTTGGTTTAACAATTTTTTCATTAATATTATTATTTTCTACTTTTTCAATTGTACGATCATCTACATTACAATTAATATTTTTTAAGATACATTCCATTTTTATATCTTTATAACCAACATTAATAAACTTATCGCGAAGAATAGATAAGCAATTATTAGCTAATTGATTATCTGCATCATTATAAAAACATAAGTTATATTGATTTTCATTACATGAAGGCATCGCATGTTTAAAAACTTTTAGATTATCATCTTTACTAAAATAAGATAAATATTTATGAAATTCCTGAATATCCATTTCACAATTATCAGTTTCAACCTTTAAGCTAAGTTCATTCAATTTACAAACATTATTAAAAATATTAAGTACTTGATAGTAATTATCAAAGCTTAAAGGTCTAACATCATGTAAAACTATTTCTAATTTATTTTTTTGTTGATAAAATTTTATACTTTTAATTTCACATGTTTCATTTTCAATAAAAATATTTAACTTTTTTAATATGTCCTTTAATAAATACATAATCTTCCTCGCCTAAATATCATAACACAAATTAAGATTAACGAAAATTAATACTTACTTTTTATAAAAGGATCGACTTTTTAATATCGACCCTTAAAATTATTTAACCATTTTTTCAAATGCATTGCGAGCTGCTTCTTGTTCAGCTTTTTTCTTACTATTACCTTTGCCATATCCTAAAATTATACCATCAAGCACAACTTTCATTTCAAATATTGGATTATTAGCAGGACCATGCATACTTACTAATTCATAAGTAACTGTTTTACGAACATCACCTTGAACATATTCTTGAAGTTTAGTTTTATAATCTATTTGTAAATTACCATTTTGAGGATTATTTAAATTAGGTAATAAAACTTCACTCAAAATATTATCAATAGGTCCCATTCCTTGATCTAGATATAAAGCACCTAAGAACGCTTCAAACATATCCGCAACTATAGAATCACGATATCTACCACCATTTTTTTCTTCACCTATTCCTAAAAGTAAAAAATCATTTAATTTTAATTGCTTTGCATACATACTCAAAGCTTTTTCACAAACTAATTGTGCGCGTAAAGTAGTCATTTCTCCTTCTTTTAAAATAGGTTGATGGTTATATAATTTATCACTAGTCCATAATTCTAAGACCGCATCTCCCATAAATTCTAGACGCTCATTATCATAATTGTGCTTATGTTCATTTGCATATGATGAATGCATAAAAGCACGATATATCAAATCAGTATTATTAACTTTTATATTACGTCTAGATAGCCATTCAATGATATCTTTCATAAGCCTCCTAATCTATGTATCGAACATTATTCATATTTTCTTCAATAATTTTATTAATTAATAAACGATAACGATTATCTACCGCTATCTTTCTTGCATCTTGTTGGGCTTGTTCAATAATATTTTGATCTGTAAAAATATTACCTACAATAAAATTAGATGCTCCACTTTGTCTAGTACCTAGTATATCACCAGGTCCTCTTAAAAGTAAATCTTTCTTAGAAATTTCAAAACCATCAGTACTATCAACTAGTATTTGTAAACGTTCTAAAGTCTGTGGATCTTGATTTGATGTTAGTAAATAACATTTACCACGATAACTTCCTCTTTGTACTCTTCCTCTTAATTGATGTAATTGACTTAAGCCAAAACGATGAGCATCATATATGATCATCATTGTTGCATTAACTACATTTACTCCAACTTCAACTACTGTAGTACTAACTAATATATCATATTTTCTTTGTTGAAAATCGGAAATTACTTTAGTCTTTTCATCTGAACTCATTTTGCCATGCATCATTCCTATCGTACAAAAACCAATAAAAGCTTCTTTAAGATTGCGATAAATATCAATTACATTTCTCCCTTGATAATTTTCGTTTTGTTCAATTGATGGACATATTATATATACTTGTTGTCCCTTATTAATCGTATTTTTAATGTCTTGCATAATCGAACGAATGCTATTTTCTTTTATTAAATAGGTGTCTACCCCTTTACGATTAGCTGGTAAACTTTCAATAGTACTTACTGCCATATCACCATATAAAGTATTTGCTAAAGTACGAGGTATAGGAGTAGCGCTCATCAATAAAAAATCAACTTTTTCCCCTTTAGCTTTTATTTTTTTTCTTTGTTCAACGCCAAATCTTTGTTGTTCATCAACCACAACTAAGCCTAATTTATTAAATTTAACTTCATCTTGAATTAATGAATGCGTACCTACAACACAATGAATATTTCCATTCTTTATGTCATCAATAATAGATTGTTTTTCTTTTTGCGGCATTGCGGAATAAAGCATTGCAACCTTATAAGGTAGATGCCGATAAGTTTCTCTTAAAGATTCATAATGTTGTTTAACTAATACTTCTGTAGGTGCTAATAAAGCACATTGATAACCTGCTAACATCGCTGCATACATGGCAAAAGCACAAACAATAGTCTTCCCACAGCCAACATCACCTTGAACTAAACGATACATTACATGATGACTCTTTAAATCATTTAATATTTCATTAATGACATACATTTGATCTACCGTTAATAAAAAAGGCAAATTTTCTTGTAAAGCAATTACTTGTTCATCACAAAATTCTTTAGGTTTTTTATCTAATCCATTAAAACTTTCATCTTGTAAGCACAAAATCGTTAAGAAAAATTTTAAAAACTCTTCATATTTTAATGTTCTCAATGCTAATTCAACTTGTTTAAAACTAGTAGGCTGATGTATGTAAGTAAAAGCTTCCTTTCGTGACAATAAACGATATTTTTGTTGATATTCCAAAGGTACAACATCTTCGATATCATCTTTTAAAGCATGATTAATTGCCGTGATAACTGTTCTTTGCGTAATACCCTCTTTCAATGAATATATAGGTTTTATGCCCAATTGATCTTGTAAAGGAGTCATATTATAGTTGGTCGCAATTACTTTATTGCCATCAACATATTTGCCAATAATCGTCATTTTTGTTCCCACTTTAAGCGATTTAATCCATGGTCGATTATATATGGTTATATCAAAAACATTATCATCATTTTCAATAGAAAACCTACTAACACTCATCTTTCCATGTAAACGAGTTGTTTTAGGATAAGAAATCAAAATACCTTCAAAAATTACCGTATCTCCTGACTTCCAATTTTGATATGGTTTATATTCTGTCACTTCATAACGAAAGGGATAGTATGTTAACAAGCTTTCACTATCCACTATCCCAAGTTTATTTAAAAGTTCAATTTTTTTAGCAGGAAATTTCATTTCCTTTAAAGTTTTCATAATTAATTAATCTTGTTCCTTTGTCAAATTATTATAGAAATTCTTATTAGCAATTAATACAATAATATCATCGGCTTTAAAATTATAATTAGGGCCCATATTTACATCTAAACGACCTGTACCATGGTGTCTAACACCTAATACGTTAATATTATATTTTTTACGCAAATCCAATTGAATAACATTTTTATTAATAAATTGTTCAGGTGCTTTAATTTCCATGATTGCAAACTCATCATCAATTTCAAATAAATCAACAATCTTAGGGCTAGTTAATTGCTTAGCAATTCTTTCTCCCATTTCTTTTTCTGGTCTAATAACTCTATTAGCTCCAACCTTTAAAAGAACTTCCATATATTTCTTATTTTTTGCTTTAGCAAGAATATAAGGAATACCTAATTCTTTTAAATTCAAAATAGCTATAACACTATCTTCCAAGTGAGAACCGGTTGCAACTATGGCAATATCAATATCCTCCAAACCAATAGCTCTTAAACTTTCAATATTTGTAAAATCAGCTTGATATGCATCCGCACCATATTTAGCAACTCTTTCTACTGACTCTTCATCTGAATCAATCGCAATAACTTCAAAGCCATTTTGTACTAAATTTTTACAAATAGTACTACCAAATATACCTAATCCTAATACAACAAATGTTCTTTTTTTCATACTTTCCCCCATTATCCAATTAATACATTTTCCTTTGGATATTTAAATTTATAAGTATTATCGCTATTATTAACAAAGAATAATACGATAGTTATAGGTCCAATTCTACCAATAAACATCAATAAAATAATAACAATTTTACCGATGATTGATAAGGTAGTAGTTATTCCACAGGTCAATCCTACTGTACATATTGCACTAACAACTTCAAAGAATAGAGCTAAAGGATCACCAGATTCACTAACTAATAAGATTGCTAAACCAACAACACTCACCGTTAAATACATCGTAAATATTACTAATGCTTTAATAACAATTTCTTTTGATATTTGACGTTTCCAAATGGAATAATACTCACCACCATTTTTTACCATGGCAATTATCGCAACAATCAAAATAACAACGGTAGTAGTTTTCATACCACCAGCGCATCCACCTGGTGAACCACCAATATACATATAAATACAACCCAATAATCGAGTTATTGGTAAACTTTGACTAAAATCTATCGTAGCAAATCCAGCTGTACGATATGTAACTGACTGGAAGAGGCTAGCCATTATTTTATCCCATAAGTTAAGATTTGCTAAAGTATTGTTATATTCACAAATGAAAAAGAAAAAGGCACCAGACACAATAACTATCAAAGTAGTAACTAAAACAATCTTAGTATGTAATGACAAGCGATTTCCTTTTTTATGATGTAGATAAATATCAAACCAAACAACAAAACCTAAACCACCTAAGATAATTAATGCCATAACTGTAAAATTAATCAAAGGATCAGAAACATAATCAATTAAACTATTAGCGGCAATATTGTCAAAACCGGCATTACAAAATGCTGAAACACTAATAAATATACTACTAAAAATACCTTTACCTATTCCAAATTTTGGAACAAATCTAAATGCTAATAAAATAGCACCTAAACCCTCAACAATAAAAGTATAACCATAAATACTACGAATATAAGTACTAAAATGACTTAAATCTGGTTTGTTTAAATAATCTTTTAAGGCCTTTTTTTCTTTAAGCATTAATTTTTTATGTAAAAATACCAAGGCAATCGCAATCAAAGTCATTAAACCCAAGCCACCGACTTGCATCAATAAGATAATGACTATTTGACCTAATATCGAATACTGTTGATAAGGAACTACTGTTATCAATCCTGTTACACAAGTAGCACTTACCGTAGTAAATAAATTGTCAATATAAGGAGCTGGATCTCCATTGTTACATATTGGCAAGGTCAATAGTACAGAACCAATAAAAATAATTAATGCAAATGATAATACAAAAAGTTGTGATGTATTAAACTTGTTATAAAGTTTTTCTCTAAATGTTTTCATATCCACCCTATATATGTTATATAATATTTAAGAATATTATCCATCATATTCTAATACGAGGAGTTATCATATGCAACATATTTTTATCATAAATCCAAATGCCGGACGTTACAATCCCCAAACTATATCAGTTATAATTCAAAAAATTTGTGATAAATATCATCTATTTTATCAAATTATAAATACCCAATATGCTCATCATGCAACATCTATTGCTCAAGAATATGATGACAAAAACAATATCATTTATGCAATTGGTGGTGATGGAAGTGCCTATGATATAATCAACGGTATAAAATATGCAACTTTTTCTATTTTACCTTTTGGTACTGGTAATGATTTTTATCGTATGATAGCTCCTATAGTAAAAAATAATGAATATATGGTTGAACAAACTATTTTAGGTAACATAATCAATATAGACTATGGATTATGCAATAATCATTATTTTTTAAATACTACAACCATTGGCATAGATGCTAAAGTTAATGATATTGTTTGTACGCTTTTAAAAAAGACGATTATTCCTAAACCGTTTTTATATTTTATTGCCGCTATTATGGCAATATGTAAGCCTGATTATTATCAAGCAAAAATTAATTTAGATAATACTATTATTGATAAAGAATGTTTATTAATAGCTATTATGAATGGTAAATATTATGGAAATGGTGTTTCCCCTTTTAAAAGTGTAAATATGATTGATGGTTATTTTGATGTATGCATAATTGATAAAATACCATCATATAAATTAATATATTATTTACCAAAATATTTTTTAGGTAAAATTGATAATGTTCCTTATATTCATATTTATAAAGCTAATTCAATAAAAATAACAACTAATAAAGAAATTATTAGTCAATCAGATGGTGAATCATTCTATGCAAACTGCTTTAATATCACTAATCTTCATAAAGCCATAAAATATCAATTACCTACATATAATCATTTTTCTAAAATGAATAAGACAAAAGTGAGCGATTAAGCTCACTTTTATAATTAATAATTAGTTCTTAATAATTCAAAATATGCTTTTGGATGATCACATACTGGACATACTTCTGGAGCTTCTTTACCAACATAAATATGTCCGCAATTACGACATTGCCATGTTTTTTCATCTTTTCTAACAAATACTTCATTATTTTCAATATTTGCTAAAAGTTTTAAATAACGTTCTTCATGTTCCTTTTCAATAGCTGCAACTCCTCTCATAGTTTCAGCAATTTCAGGGAAACCTTCTTCATCTGCTTCTTTAGCCATGCGCTCATACATATCTGTCCACTCAAAATTTTCACCTTCAGCAGCTTGTTTTAAATTTTCAACAGTATTTTTAATAGAACCACCTTGTAATAATTTAAACCATAATTTAGCATGTTCTTTTTCATTTGCTGCAGTTAAGCTAAAGAATTCTGCAATTTGCTCATATCCTTCCTTTTTAGCTTTTGAAGCAAAATAATCATATTTGTTTCTAGCTTGACTTTCACCTGCAAAAGCTTCTAATAAATTTTTTTCTGTTTTTGTACCTCTTAAATCTTTCATGAATTTTTCCTCCTATTGTTATTATAACCTAATAAAAATTATAAAGCTATAAATTTAGTTATACCCCACTTCTTTAATAATAGATATAACAAAATATCTACTAAGCCCATAAAAATTATCAATATAATCCAAGTACTAATAATGCTCATATTCATACATATAAAATAACCTATAATGCCTAAGATAAAGGCAATTATCAGTAAAGATATAACAGCTACAAATGAAGATAAACTCTGCTTAATAACTATAATATCCCTATCCCATTCTAATTTTGGAAAGTTTAAATTAATAACTAGTCCAAATAGTCCTACAAAAATACTAATAATAATGACATAAAATACAGCTAAAATAACATTGATAAAACTAATTGGTAACATATACCAAACTAAAATTAAAGCAATCAAAGAACCTATAAAAACTACTATAAAATTAACCATAATTTTAGCATTAAAAATATCCATAATATTAATTGGTAAACTCTTTAAAATCCAAATATTATTACCCTCTAATGATATAGAAACACAACTAGTACAATCAATCATATTAATTCCAACAATAATTAAAATTGCCATTAGAAAAATAAATTCCATGATATTTGAAGGTAGAACAGATATTATCATATTTAATTCTTCATGATATCTAAATATAATATATCCAAGCATTATAATACCTAATAAACTACCAACTGCTAAATTTAATACATAATTGAAATTTAAAATAAAATTCTTCCATTCTCTTTTAAATATAGTCATAAATTGAGAATTAGTTTTTATGCCTTTAATTTTATAATTACTATTGTGATATTCAATGGCATATTTTTGATTAAGTTCAAATACTAAATTGCGACTAAAATAAACAAATATAATGAAGACTCCAACATTTATTACTATACTAAATATCACTCTTAATATATCATTTATGATACTACCTGAAATATACCAATATAAACTAGGAAAAATTAGTTTAATTTTTTCATATAAACTATAAAAAATATTACTGAATTGAGTACTTTCACCTAAACTTGAAAAACTAAAACTAGCTATAAAAACTACAATGACCAAAATAACATTTAAAATATTAGAAATTAATTTACGATATCGACTATTGCCACCTATCTTAACAAATAATAAAGCAAGTAAAATAGCGATAGAAACAATTGCTAAAGGTTGAAATATCAAACCTAATAACATTAATATATAAAATATTAAATTCATCTTTGCTACTATGCCATAACAAATCATTGATGGTAACATAAAGCAAATATAATATAAGCCATTTATTATAACTAAGCCTAAGATTTTGCTAAGATATATATTAGTTTTCTTTAATGGTAAACTCAATAAAAAATCATAATCTTTAAATCCAATAACATAGCTAAAAGCCAAGGTTATCGTAGTTAAAAATATTAAAAAAAACGAAGCAAATCCCATAATATAAGGAACTATATAATATAAATTACTAGGTAAGCTTGTAAGTAAAACCATTGTATTTGAAGACATAAGAAGCATTATACAAATACCAAGTAACAATAAATATATTCGATGTTTAAATTTACCATCCAATGAATCGTTAATATTTATTTTAATCAATAAAAATAACTCACGCATAATTATATCTCCAAGAATAATTCTTCCAATGTCTGTCCTTTTGTAAGAATTTTATCAATACTATCATTTAAGACAATTTTTCCATCTTTTAATATTGCAACACTATCACAAAGTTTTTGGGCAACTTCCAAAACATGAGTACTAAAAAATATGCTACTTCCTTTAGCACATAATTCTTTCATCTTTTGTTTTAAAATATAAGATGCCTTTGGATCTAAACCAACAAAAGGTTCATCTAACACTAATAATTTTGGATCATGTATAAAAGCACCAATTAAAACAATCTTTTGTTTCATCCCATGGCTTAAGGCTTTAATCTTATCCCCTAAACAGTTTTCTACTTCAAAATCTTTTGCTAATTGTAAAATTTTATCATCTACCACTTGCTTATCTAATTGAAAAATATTCGCAATAAAATATAAATAATCTATCGCCTTAATATTCTCATATATATCAGGATTATCAGGGATATATGCCAATATTTTTTTACATTCTAAAGGTTGAGTTTTAATTGATTTACCATCTATTAAAATCTCTCCTTCATCAAAATCATGGATACCCACTATTGCTTTAATGGTTGTAGTTTTTCCACTACCATTATGGCCGATAAAGCCAAATATCTTACCATCTTCTACGTTGATATCAATACCTTTTAATACCTCTTTATCACCATAACTTTTCACTAAATTTTTAATTTCTAACATAATAAATCTCCTAGGAAAAAATAATATTCCTGAATATATATTATCATAACTAAGAGGTTCTGTTATGATTATTTTTTATTTTATCCTAGGAGCATGTTTAGGCTCATTTTATCTTTGCATTTTAGACAATTATCCCCATTTTTTCAAGCACCAAAGAAGCATATGTCCTTATTGCCATGAAAAGTTAAAATTCTATCACTTAATACCGATAATTAGCTATTGTTTCTTAAAAGGAAAATGTGCATATTGTAAACATAATATTTCTTATCGTTATCCTATTTTTGAAACAATATCTGGTTTAACCTTTGTGTTGTGCTATAAAAATTTTTCTTTTTTTATAGCTACAAATATTATTATATTACTGGCTATAAGCATTGCTGATATTATGCATGGAATAATCTATGATAGTCTTTTAATAATATTAATTATCTTAATTATTACTCATTATCATATTGATTTAAGATTATGTTTAATCATTTTATTTATTGGTATATTTCTAAGCATTAATAATTTAATTGGTTTTGGCGATATAAAACTTCTAGCAATTTATAGCATGATATTAAATTTAAACCAAATATGCTTAATATTATTTATTGCTTCATTAACAGCTATAATCATAACTAAAAAGCGCAAAATTAAATTTGCGCCCTACTTATCATTCGCTATTTTTTGCATATTGGTACTCTAAAATAGAAAGTACTACCTTCATTTAATTTAGAATTCACTCCATATTTAAAACCATGTAATTCTAAAATTTCCTTGGCTATAGCCAAACCTATGCCACTACCAACACTGCTTCTAATATGGGTTTTATCAACCTTATAATAACGATCCCAAATATATGGAAGATTATTTTCATCAATGCCTTCACCATGGTCAATAACACTTACTATAGCTATATCTTGATCTTTTTGACATTTGATAATTATTGGTTTTTGTTTTGAATAATTAATCGCATTATTAACAAAATTATGCACAACTTGTTTCAATCTTTCTTCATCACCATTAACCAATATATCTTCATCACATTCTAAAGTTATATTAGCATCCTTTGCTAGAATTAGATAACTTTCAAAGATATGTTTAAGCATGTTAGACAAATCAAATTGTTTAATGACTAAATTAATTTTTTTATCTTGTAATTTAGATAAATCTAAAAGATCATTTACTAAGGTTGTTAAACGATTAGCTTCATCAATAATAATTTTAATATTCTCATCCGTTTTTTCTTCTGGAAAATCTATCATCAATTCACCATAACCACTAATCATAGTTAATGGTGTTCTTAAATCATGAGAAACATTAGATATCAAATCGCGTTTAGCTTTATCAGCTTTCTGAATTTCAATTGCGGCATTTGCTAAGGTTTTATTCAAATCATTTGCTTCACGATAACTAGCTACCATATCATTTTGATATTTACCATTGGCCAAAGCTTTAGCCGCATTATCAATTTTCTCTATTGGCTTAACAATTTTTTTACTTAATAAATATACTAAGATAACTGTCGCAATTATTACAAAAATACTAATATAAATAATTTGCGTTTGAATAGTCTTAATTGTTGTTGCCATTGGCGTAATAGGCGATTCTACAAAGATAAAAGTATTGTCATCAACAATTTGAGCATAAGTCAAACTCTTGATATTATCATTATTTATCAAAAAGATATTACCTACAAAAGGTTCATATATCAATAACTTATCATTTATTAATGTTGAATAAGAACCTCCATTTTCTTGCGCTTTAACAATTAAATAATACATATCATTATATGTTAAATTATTTAATTGACATCCAGCTCTATTAGAAGCGAATTTATCATAATTTTGATCTATAACTCTAATACATGCATCGTTTTGTCTTGCTAAGCTATTTAAATAAACTTCCATTTGTTGATCGTCTAATATTTCAACAATTTGTGAACTTAAATCTTTAATTTCACTAACTTTAGTGTCTACATAAAATTTTTGTAAAAAGGTTATCTCGAATAGCCAAACAAATAATAATAAACCAACAACAAATAATAAAATATACAATAATAGATTAAGCTGTAACTTTCTAGTTTTCTTCAAAGCGATAGCCTACCCCTCTTAAGGTAACGATGCATTTTCCATATTCGCCTAAATTTTTACGAAGTAATTTTATATGGGTATCTAAAGTACGATCATCCCCATAAAAATTATAACCCCATACAACTGATAAAATTTGTTCTCTAGTTAAGGCAATATTTTTATTGTTAATTAAATAAGTTAATAGTTCATATTCTTTTAAAGATAGTTTGATGCGCTCATTATCAATTTCTACAATTCTAGCAGAAAAATCAATATCTAAACCTTTATAGTGATAATGATTAGAATTTATATTTTTTTGCGTTCTTTTCAAAATTGCATTAACACGCATCATTAATTCTTTAACTGAAAATGGTTTAACTACATAATCATCTATGCCTAGATCAAAACCTTTTATCTTATCATATTCTTCATTTAAGGCCGTTAACATGATTACTGGAATATCTTTCTTAGCTTTAATTACTTTAACAGCTTCAAATCCATCGATATTTGGCATCATAACATCCATGATGATTAAATCATAGTCATTTGTTTCACAAAGCTTAATGGCATCTTCACCATCTTGTGCTTCATCACAGATAAAACCTTCATATGTTGCATATTTTTTTATAAGTTCACGGATTTTAGCTTCATCATCTACAATCAATATCTTTGCCATAATATACCTCTATATTTATATTATAAATAGCTAAAGTGTATTTATTGTGAATTAATTAAAGATTTTTAATTTTTTCTAAAACTTCATTTAATTCTGGAATGTTAGCTAATTCAATTTTACCCATATCACTCAATTTAGTAACTTCAGTTCTAATTGGTAATTTAGCTAAAACTGGAATATTTAATTTAGTTGCTACTTCATCAACTTTGCTTTCACCAAAGATATACATTTTATTATGGCATTGATCACATTCAACATAAGAGAAATTTTCAATGATACCCATAACAGGAATATTCATTTCTTTAGCCATATTATAAGCTTTAGTAACAATCATACTAACTAATTCTTGAGGACTAGTAACGATGATAATACCATCTAAAGGAATAGATTGGAATACGGTTAAAGGTACATCACCAGTTCCTGGAGGCATATCAATAAACATATAATCTACATCTGTATAAATAACATCTGTATAAAATTGTTTAACCATATTAGCGATGATTGGTCCTCGCCAAATAACAGGAATTTCATCTTCTTCCAATAACATATTAGTACTGATAACTTGAATTCCACTAGATGTTATAGCAGGATATATGCAAGTTTCATCTCCTACAGCTTTGCTAGTAATGCCAAACATTTTACCCATACTAGGTCCGGTAATATCACCATCTAATACGGCACAATTGTATCCTTGTTTTTGCATCATACTAGCAAGCGTTGCCGTAACAAAACTTTTTCCTACTCCACCTTTTCCACTAACGATACCGATAATTTTTTTAATACTACTATCTTTATGCGGTTCAATTAAAAAACAACCTTCTTCATGTTTTTGATCGCAATTTGCACAATCATGATTACAACTCATACTTTACCTTCTTTCCATTAATCATTTTAATAAAAAAATTGTAAAAAAGCAAAATATATACATTCAATTAACTAAAAATGTGCTATTATATTTAGCGTTAGGAGAAAATTTTATGGCAGGATATGTTGTTGTTGGCTCCCAATGGGGCGATGAAGGAAAAGGTAAGATTGTCGATGTTCTAGGCAAGAAAATGGATATGGTAGTGCGTTTCCAAGGTGGAAATAATGCAGGACATACTGTTATTGTTAATGGAGAAAAATCAATTCTTCATTTATTACCATCAGGAATACTAAATAAAGATGCACTATGCGTTATTGGACCTGGAGTTGTCATTGACCCTTTCGTCTTATTAGATGAAATTGATACCTTAAAAAAACGTGGTTTAAGTTGTGACCATCTAAGAATTAGTGATAGAGCTCACTTAATTATGCCTTATCATATTAAATTAGATGAACTACAAGAAAAGAAATTAGCAAATAATAAAATTGGAACAACCAAACGTGGAATAGGTCCATGTTACGCAGATAAATATACACGCATTGGTTTACGTGTTTGTGATCTTGTAGATTTTGAAATTTTTAAAAAGCGTTTAGCAAGTACTCTAGAAATTAAAAATGATCAAATTGTTAAATTATATGGTGAACAACCATTTGACTATGATACATTAGTAAACCAATTTGCAAAAATTCGCGAACAATTATTACCAATGATTTGCGACAGTGTAAGTCTAGTTAATGAATATTTAGACGAAGATAAAAACGTATTATTTGAAGGAGCTCAAGCAAATATGTTAGATATCAATTATGGTACCTATCCATATGTTACTAGTAGTAGCCCAACAAGTGCTGGTGTATGTGAAGGAGCTGGTGTTGCACCACAAAAATTAAATACAATTATTGGCGTAGTAAAAGCATATTCTACCCGTGTTGGTGAAGGCCCATTCGCTACAGAATTATTAGATGAAACAGGCGAAAAAATACGTTCAATAGGTGCTGAGTTTGGCGCAACTACTGGTAGACCTCGCCGTTGTGGTTGGTTAGACTTATGTGTAGTTAAACAAGCAGCAATTATCAATGGTTTAACAGATTTAGTAGTAACTAAAATTGATGTATTATCTACCATGGAAAAAATTAAAGTATGTGTGGGATATAATATTGATGGTAAAGAATATACATATATTCCTGCATCTTTAAATGATTATGGAAGATCTCAACCAATTTATAAAGAATTTGATGGTTGGATGTGCGATATAACAAAGATTCGTAAATATGAAGATTTACCAGAAAATTGTCGCAAATATTTAGAATTCATTGCCAAATTCACTAATACTAGAATTTCATTAGTATCAGTTGGTCCAGATCGCGAAAATAATATAATTATTAATGAACTGTAAAATTAAAGCTTCAAATGATTATTTAATCGTTTGAAGCTTTTTTCATATTTCTTTGCCAAAATTTTATAGCAAAATCAAACCATTCACTATTTTCTTGTAATCCTTTTCCATGTTGTCCATGGGGAAATTGATGATATTCATGAATAATATTCAATTCCTGGCACTTTTTAGCTAAAATAATACTATTTATTGGCGGAACAACATTATCTACTAAACTATTCCAAATGAATGTTGGTGGATAGTCTTTATCCATATTACACTCAACACTTATCATTTGTTTCTTTTCATTTGTCCACTTTAAACCAATTATCATATCAATGCTTGGAATATGGGTCGCTACCATAGCACTAACAACCGGATAACATAATATCAAACATGATGGTTTAGGCAATTGATAGAATTCATAACCTAATTTCTTAGTTGCAAACATCGCAGCTAAATGTCCACCAGCACTAGATCCCCATATAGCATATTCATCTTTTAAAACATTAAATTTTTGATAATTAGCTTGAATATATTTCAAAGCTTTCGCAACATCTTCTAAAGGAATGGGATAACGAGCCCTTTTTTTTATGCCATACCTTAAAACAAAAGCATTATATCCTAATTCATTTATCTTTTTAGCATAAGGAATTCCTTCTACACTACTCATGACAATAGTATATCCTCCTCCAGGTAAAATTAAAGCAAAAGGTCTAGGCTTTTCACTATCTACTAAAAAAGGAGTTAACTCATATTTATCAGATGCCATTATATCTTTAAAATGATCAATTCTAGTTTTTAAATCCATTTTATTACCTCTTAAAAAAAGGTTTCAATAAAGAAACCTTAGCCAATTGACTCACTCATATCTAACTTTAATAGTTGATTTAATTCAACAGCATATTCCATTGGTAATTCACGGGTAAAAGGTTCCAAAAAGCCCATAACAATCATTTCTGTAGCTTCTTGATTTGAAAGACCACGTGACATCAAATAAAATAGCTGTTCTTCGGAAATCTTAGAAACGGTGGCTTCATGTTCAATCGTACTAGTATTTGTTTGATTGATATTGGTTGGAATAGTATCAGAAGTAGAATATTTATCCAAAATTAAAGTATCACATTCAACCTTGCTTTTAGCATATGCAGCATTAGGACCATGTCTAACTTCCCCACGATAATTCACTTTACCGCCATTGCGACTCAAAGATTTAGAAATAATATTACTAGAAGTATGTGGTGCTAAATGAATCATTTTAGCGCCAGCATCTTGTAATTGATTTTCTCTAGCAACCGCAATAGAAATACACATGCCCTTAGCATATTCGCCAGCTAAAACACAAGCTGGATATTTCATAGTTAATTGTGAACCAATATTTCCATCAATCCATTCCATGGTGCCATATTCTTCTACATAAGCTCTTTTGGTAACTAAGTTAATAATGTTACCACTCCAGTTTTGAACAGTAGAATAACGACATTTACCACCCTTTTTAACATATATTTCAACTACCGCAGCATGCAAAGATTCCTTAGAATATTGAGGAGCAGTACAACCTTCTACATAATGAACATCAGCACCTTCATCAACAATAATTAATGTTCTTTCAAATTGCCCCATTCTTTCAGAATTAATTCTAAAATAAGATTGTAAAGGTTTATCTAATTTAACTCCTTTAGGAACATAAATAAAAGAGCCACCAGACCATACAGCACTATTTAAAGCTGCATATTTATTATCGGCATAACTAACTACTTTTGAAAAATATTCTTTAAATAATTCAGGATATTGCTTAAGTCCACTATCGGTATCTAAAAATATAACACCCTTTTCCTGAACTTCCTGTAACATATTATGATAAACTACTTCAGATTCATATTGAGTAGAAACGCCCGCCAAAAACTTTTTCTCTGCCTCGGGTATACCTAATTTATCAAAAGTATTTTTAATAGTATCAGGAACATCTTCCCAACTTGATTCGGTTTTTTCACTTGGTCTAATATAATATGTAAAATCATCAAAATCAATAGAATTTAAATTTGGTCCCCATTTAGGATTGTTTAACTTTCTAAACATTTCATAAGCTTTTAAACGAAAATCAAGCATCCATTGAGGCTCTTGTTTAATATGTGATATTTCTCTAATAATATCTTCATTTAAACCTTTTTGCGTTTTAAATACACTTACATCTTCATCCTTAAAACCATATTTATAATCTTCATTTAAAAATGCTTTATCATCCATAACTTATTTCCTATCTATCATTTCTTTAATTGCTTTCCAACCTATAGTAGCACACTTGATTCTATTCGCTTGACGATGTACATTCATCATGGCAATTGCTTCTTCAAGAATATCTTCATCATAAGGTTTTTCATCCATCATATTAAAATAATTTTCAATAATAATATTTGCTTCTTCAATTGACTTACCCTTTAATAATTCAGTCATTATTGAAGTGCTTGCAGTACAAATAGTACAAGCAACTCCATCAAAACGTATATCCTTGATAACACCATCTTCAATCTTACTTTGAACTGTTATATCATCAATACAACTATCGCTTGCCATATGCCTTGAATCATAACTATCATCTTCTACTAATTCATGATTACGAGGATATTTATAATGATCCATAATCAATTCTCTTAATACTGCTGGATCTTTTAACATATTACTCATAATTAACCCTTCTTCCTAAAAGAATATATTAACACAATTTTCAATATTTAGATTTGCACATTCAGCTACAAACTTATCTATATCATCTTTTGTATTATAAAAATATAAACTAGCACGACAAGTTTGATCAGTTTTAATTAGATTATGTAATATTTTTGCACAATGATTACCACTTCTAATACAAATATTTTTAGTATTTAAATAACTACCAGCATCTTGAGCAAATACATCTGATGCATTAAAAGCAACTATGCCACTAGTAGTATCAGCATTATAAATATGAATATTGTTAAGTTTAGATAATTTATTAATCATATAAGCCTTTAATTCTTCTTCATAAGCTTCAATATTATCCATACCAATATCACTCAAATAATTAATTGCTGCTGCTAAACCTAAAGCTCCAGCTATATTTGGTGTACCAGCCTCAAATTTATGAGGAGTAACTTGCAATAATACATTTCCATTTATATCAAAACGAGAATTAGCTCCTCCTCCATAACGCATTGGTTTAAGTTGATCTAATAAATCATATTTACCATATAAAACCCCAATACCTGTAGGGCCACACATCTTATGTCCACTAAATGCTAAAAAATCAATATCTAGCAATTGTACATCCGTTTTAATATGAGGTACACTTTGTGCCCCATCAACTACTAATAATGCTCCATATTGATGAACAACATTAGCAATTTTTTTAATATCTTGTTTATATCCTAAGACATTAGATATATGAGCTAAACTAACTACCTTTGTTTTATTAGCATATAAATCAAGTTTACTTTTTAAAGCCTCTAAAGTCATTTTACCATTAGGCTCTAAATCAATATAATCAATCTTACAACCCTTTATTTTGGCAATATCAAACCAACATAAGATATTACTAGCATGTTCAGCATAAGTAAGTAAAATAACATCATCTTTATTTAATTTATCAATTAAACCATAAGCTATCATATTCAAGCTATCGGTTGCGCCAGAAGTAAAAACAATCTCTTCATCTTTTTTAGCGTTGATAAAATTTGCTACCGTCTTTCTAGCATTTTCATAAGCACTAGAAACTTCATGGCTTAATAAATAATCGCCTCTTTCAACATTAACACTAGTCTTCTCATAATAATTTTTAATAGTATCAATAACACAACTAGGTTTAAAAGTAGTAGCGCCATTATCAAGATAAACTAATTCAGGATGATTTTTAAACATAGGAAAATCATTTTTTATCTTATTGATATCTAACATATATCATTTACCTTACTTTCAATTTCTTGTGATAAGTATGCCTGTAATTTTTCATTTGAAATAACATTTGTAATAAAAGACAAATATCCCATTGTTAATAAAGCAGCTGCTTCTTTAACACTTAGGCCTCTAGATTGCATATAGAATAATTGATTATCATCTATACTACCTACAGTAGTAGCATGACTAGCTTCAACATCATTATCATCGATTAATAATTGAGGAAGTATAGTTGCTTGTTGCTTATTTTCAAAACATAAAGCATGTGATGCTTGATGAGATACAGATCCATGAGCACCCTTATCTATTTTTCCTGTAGCATCCATATAATATTTACCATTTTCCAATACAACACCATAATTTTCCATATTACCTATAGTATTTGCTTGGCAAGAATTAATCGCAATCTTATAATTATTTTCCGCGCTACATAATACAGCACTCTTAAAATCACATCTAGCATATGGACCAATTAAATCAACTTTAATACAACGATTACATGCTTGTTTATTGATATCACAAATTACTAAATCTAAAGTCGCATTTGTTTTAACTTTAAATAACTCATTTGTATTAAGTAAAGTTTTATTATCATTATAAATTAGATAAGTACATTTAGTATTATCCTTTACTTCTACAGTTACATTTATCGACTTAGCTCTTTCAACTTTAATAAATACACAACAACTCTTTTTATTAGCTATATTTAAATCAAGGCGATTATCAACATCAACTTCCAATTCTAGATATTCTTCATTAACAACGATATTTTCACACTCATTTTGTAACTTGAACATCCTATTTACCTCTTTTTGCTCCACAACTTCCTAGGCTAATAACAGGTCTAGCATTATCTTCTTTAATAGGTTTAATATCTAATTGTTTATATAACCAATCATATCCTTCACTATCGATTCTTGCGACTAATTCTTGATCTCCAGACATAACAATTTTTCCATCAATTAACACATGTGCATGCGTTGGTTTAATAGAATCATAAAATCTTTCATAATGCGAAACAACCACAAGACCCATCTTTGTTTCTTCTTGTATAGATTTGATTGAATTAGCTACAACTTTTAAAGCATCAACATCTAAACCGCTATCAATTTCATCTAATAAAGCTAATGAAGGTTTTAACATTCTCATTTGTAATATTTCATTTCTTTTCTTTTCACCACCAGAAAAACCTTCATTTAAAAAACGATGAGCTAAATCTGGTTTCATTTGTAATTCTGCTATATTTTTTTCCATTTCTTTAATAAATTTAAATAAAGAAACAGGTTTTTCACTACGAGCATTTAATGCTGCTCTTAAAAAATCAGAATTAGTAACCCCAGGTATTTCTAATGGATATTGCATAGCTAAAAATAATCCAGCTTTACTTCTTTCATCTACACTCATCTCTAAAACATTTTTATCATCTAAGAAAATACTACCTTGAGTTACCGAATATCTTGGATGTCCCATTATTGTTTGTAATAATGTTGACTTACCATTTCCATTTGGTCCCATCAAAGCATGAATTTCATTTTCTTTAACTTCTAAATCAATTCCTCTAAGAATTTCTTTATCATCTATTGCTACATGTAAATTACTTATTTTTAAAGTACTCATCTTATCACCTCAAACCTTATAAATTATACCACAACAATATTTTATAGTGAAAAAATACTATCTATTTTATAAATAAATTAAAACCCCAAAGACTAGCGGCTCTGTTAAATTAAGCGTGTGATATATTTTTTTAATCACACGCTATTTTTAATAGATAAAGTATAAAAATAATAAAGGTCCTCTTATACTTATACTTGTGTGGATTTAAATATAAGGAGGACCAATATGAATTTTAACACATTATTATTAAGATTAGGAATTGATGAAGATAGTTTTGAAAATAAAGCTATAGAGCCCATCAAAGTCGAAGAAGGATTTATTTATGAAGCTTATCAAAAAGTAACTTCTAGAATATGTCCATTTTGCGGTAGTAATCATACTCATATTCACCAGCATGATATAGTAGAGATTAACTGTTCAAGCAATGACTATATTAGAGATATTTTAAGAATATATAAAGTACGATTAAAATGTTTAGATTGTCATAAGACATTTACTCTACCTATAAAAGGTTTAGAATCATCTGATAGGATTAGCTATCAAACAAAACTTATGATTCAACATGATTTCTTTAAAGTAATTATTTTTAAAGAAATTGGCAAAAAATATGATTTATCTACAGCTCGTATTATTCACCTGTTTGATGAATTTGTACCAGTTGTACCTAAAAAAAATTACCTAACGCTTTATGCATTGATGAAATTAAATTTACAGACAAAAAAATGCACAAAAATATTGTGCTATACTCTATGACCATCAAAAGCGCGATCTTATAGATATTATTAAAAATAGACAATTAGCTTATCTAGATGAATATTTCTCTAATATTAAAGAAAACGAAAGATTAGAAGTTAAATATTTTATATCTGATATGTATGATGCATATCGAACTATTTGTAATAAATATTTTCCTAATGCTATGCATATCGTCAATCATTTTCATGTCATTCAATTACTTACTAGGGCGATAAATAAACTTAGGTTAATGTGATGAACAAACAATCTCAATCATCTGCTGAATATAAATTTATGAAAACACATTGGAAGTTATTCTTATGTAGAAAGGATAGAATACCAGACAAATGGTATAAAGCAAAAAATGAAGATAGTATTCATTATTCAGACATGGTTTTTCGCTGCATACAATTAGATAAAGACTTAATTGAAGCCAGTAATATATTATATGATTTATTTGCTAAAAAAGAATTTGGTGGCTTCTACGAAACATTAGACTGGATTAATTATTTTATTGATAGATTAAGATTATCTGATAACGAAATACTAAATACAGTCGGTAATTCTTACCATAAATGGAAAGTTGAAATAGCCAATGGTTTATATAAAAAACATTCAGGTATTAATTTCTCTAACGGAGTAGCTGAAGCTACGAACAATAAAATTAAAACGATAATAAAGGTTTCTTATGGATATCAAAATTTTGAAAGATTTAGAAAAAGAGTCATGATGATAATCACGTATGAAAAGTCGGATACTCATAAATAAGTATCCGACTTTATCACACGCTAAACTTAATAGTTTTAAATATCTGCTAGTTAAATCACACGTTATCACACGCTTAATTTAACAGAGCCAGACTAGCTTTGAGGCCTAATTAATTATAGAATGCCTACTCTTTTAAAAATAGTATCTACATTTCTTACTTGATATTTTGGATCAAAACAATCATCGATTTCTTCTTGAGTCAAAGTATTTCTAACTCTTTCATCTTGTTCCATCAATGTCTTAAAATCCAATTTATTTTCCCAAGACTTAATAGCATTTGGTTGTACTGTATCATATGCCATTTCTCTAGACATTCCTTTTTCAATCAATTTAAGCATAAATCTTTGAGAAAATATAACACCATAGGTTTTAAAGATATTATCATACATATTGTCTTCAAAGACCGTTAAGGTATCAATTATTTTAGTGAAACGATTTAGCATATAATCCAATAATTCTGTCGCATCAGCACTAATAATTCTTTCTGCACTAGAATGTGAAATATCTCTTTCGTGCCATAAAGGAATATTCTCATAAGCACTTAACATATATCCTCTTAAGACTCTTGAGCATCCAC
>CASEWY010000183.1 GCA_949291625.1 uncultured Bacillota bacterium | reverse complement strand
TCCCTCTCCTGAAATGACATTCCATATTTCATCACGATGTTCATGAGCATGATAATTCATTTGATGTCCTGGATTTAAAGTAACTTTAATAGTCATACTTTCCTCTTCGACATCTATTACTTTAAAACTTCCCCATGATTTTTCTGCAAACATTACATGATTATCAAATTTATCTACAAATGGCTTAATGTAACTAGAACTTTCTTTATCAGAAACTAAAATTCCTTCCGGACTAGCAGATACTACCACATCTTTTAATCCCATACAAAGTATTGGCATATCTAATTCATTAATGATATGAACATTATCACAAGTTTCATTCATTACACCTTCACCAACAATATTTTCATCCATGCTTTCGGTCAATGTATTCCAAGTACCTAAATCTTTCCATTGACCATTAAAACGCATTACTGAAATTGAAGGCTCTTTTTCTACTACCGCATAGTCAAAACTAATCTTTTGTAATGTATCATATTTACTAAACAAACTTGCATAATCATTAAAACCAATGATTTCTTTACACTTATTTAAAACATAACTTAGTTTATAAGCAAATACCCCACCATTCCATAAAGCACCTTGTTTGATATATTCCTTTGCAACTTCTTCAGTTGGTTTTTCTTTAAATGTAGCCACCCTAGAAACTTCATTATTATTTTCAGGAATAATATAACCATATTTTTCACTAGGATATGTTGGTTCTATGCCCATTAAAACTAAATTACTATCACTATTTTTAGCAAGTTCACTTAATTTATTTAATGCAACAAAATAATCATCATTAACATAAGGATCAACAGGACAAACTACCACTACATCATCTTCACTTACACCTTGAACATCATGTAAATAAGCAGTAGATAAAGCAATTGCTGGAAATGTATCTCTTCTACATGGCTCTACACTAATACCTACATTATCTCCAAGTTGATTAATAATAGAAGATACTTGTGTCTTACTAGTCGCAATAGTGATATTAGCATCCTTAGATACTTTTTTAATTTGACGATATACTCTTTGGACCATTGATTCATAGTTATCATTTTCATCTTTAAAGATTTTAATAAATTGTTTACTACGAATGTCATTACTAAGTGGCCACAATCTTTTTCCTGAACCACCAGATAATAAAATTATATTCATCTTTCTGCCCTCATTGGATTATTTAAAAAATCTTCATAAGCCAGTCTAATACCATCTTCTAACTCTGTATGATATTTCCAACCTAGCTTCTCTAATTTACTAACATCTAATAATTTACGAGGTGTACCATCAGGTTTACTAGGATCCCAATTAACTTTGCCTTCATAACCAACAACCTTCGCAACTAATTCTGTCAATTCTTTAATTGTCAATTCTTTACCAGTACCAACATTAACTGTTTCATTACCACTATAATTATTCATTAAGAATACACAAGCTTCCGCAAGGTCATCTACATATAAAAATTCTCTTAAAGGACTACCTGTACCCCAACAAGTAACTTCTTTTAAGCCATTAACCTTTGCTTCATGAAAACGCCTAATTAAAGCAGGTAATACATGAGAATGTTCAGGATGATAATTATCATTAGGACCATATAAATTAGTTGGCATACAACTAATATAATCCGTACCATATTGACGATTTAAATATTCACAATACTTTAAACCACTAATTTTAGCCAACGCATAAGCCTCATTACTCTTTTCAAGTTCACTAGTCAATAAACAAGACTCACTCATAGGCTGAGGAGCTAAACGTGGATAGATACAACTAGAACCCAAAAATTCCAATTTTTTACAACCATGTTTCCAAGCACTATGAATTACATTCATTTCAAGCATCATATTATCATACATAAAATCAGCCAATGCATTACTATTAGCCATAATACCACCAACTTTAGCAGCAGCTAAAAATACATATTCAGGTCTTTCTTTACCAAAAAACTCTTCAACCGCAACTTGATCAATTAAATCCAATTCTTTATGCGTTCTAGTAATAATATTATGATAACCATGTTTTTCTAATTCTCTAACTATAGCTGAACCAACCATTCCTCTGTGACCAGCTACATATATTTTCGCATTTTTATCCATCATACACTATTCACCTACTACTTTTTTCATTGTAGCTTCTTTTTTAGCCAATTCTCTATCATGCTTAGCCATTAAATTAACTAATTCTTCATAACTAGTCTTTTGAGGATTCCAACCTAATACCGTCTTAGCCTTAGTAGGATCACCCCACAAATTATCAACATCAGTAGGTCTAAACCAAGCTTTATTAACACAAACTAACATCTTACCAGTTTTTGTATCATAACCTTTTTCATCAATTCCTTTACCTTCCCAACGTAAAGTAATACCATTAGCCTTAAATGCTTTTTCCGTAAAATCACGAACAGTATGTTGTTCACCAGTCGCAATAACAAAATCCTCAGGAGTCTCATGTTGTAACATCAACCACATACACTCAACATAATCCTTAGCATAACCCCAGTCACGCAAAGAATCCATATTACCTAATTCCAAATGATCTTGTAATCCTTCAGCGATTCTACCAGCTGCTAAAGTTATTTTACGTGTAACAAAGTTTTCTCCACGTCTTTCAGACTCATGATTAAACAAAATACCATTAACCGCAAACATACCATATGCTTCTCGATACTCTTTAGTAATCCAGAAACCATATTGTTTTGCAACTGCATAAGGACTATAAGGATGGAAAGGAGTAGTCTCACGTTGAGGAACTTCTTCAACCTTACCAAACAATTCCGAAGTACTAGCTTGATATATTCTAGTCTTCTTCGTCAAACCAAGAATACGCACTGCTTCCAATACTCTTAATACTCCTAAAGCATCTACATCTCCGCTATACTCAGGAACATCAAAAGAAACCTGCACATGCGATTGAGCCGCTAAATTATAAATCTCATTTGGTTGAACTAAACCAATAATTCTAATTAAACTACTAGAATCACTCAAATCACCATCATGTAATGTAATTTGATCTTTAATATGATCAATTCTAGCAGTATTAGAAATACTAGCACGTCTAGTAATACCATGAACCTCATAACCTTTTTCTAACAAAAACTCTGCCAAGTATGATCCAGCTTGACCTGTAATACCTGTAATTAACGCTTTTGTCATATTATCCTCCAATTTTACACATTGTAATTCTAACAAAGAAAAATTATATATTAAATGCACAATATTGCTTAAAAATAGCACAATATTGCCTTTTAAGTTATAATTATACAAAAAGAGGTATTAAACATGTTATTCAATGGAAATCTAGTATCAACAGACAGAATATTATACACACCATCATCATTCGCCAAAACAAATCTATTACACTTACAAGAAACAGGAACACTACAAGCAAACAGTCCCCATATATCAAAAAGAGAAAACTTATCATCATTTCTATTTTTTATTGTTTTAGAAGGAGAAGGAACACTAAATTATGACAACCAAGCATATCAACTAAAACAAAATGACTGTGTCTTTATTGACTGCAAAAAACCATACTACCATTCAACAGAAAATAATCTATGGAAATTAAAATGGGCCCATTTTAATGGGCCAAACATGAATGCCATATATGAAAAATATAAAGAAAGAGGTGGAACACCAACATTCCACCCAAATAATATTAATAGATATATAAATATTCTAGACAATATCCATAGCACTAGCATATCATCCAACTACACCAAAGACATGACCATATTCCAACAACTAGCAGAACTACTATCATATTTAATGGAAGACAGCTGGCATCAAAATACTTCAAAACAAAACACTAAAAAACAAA
>CASEWY010000182.1 GCA_949291625.1 uncultured Bacillota bacterium | reverse complement strand
ATGAGCTTTATGATTGTAGCTATGATTTGGGTTATGATTCCTAGAGCTTTAGTTAGTGTTCGTCGTATATTTGAAGTATTGGATACTAAAGATGCAATATTAGATCCTGAAGTTGCTAAAGATATGCCAAAACGTACTGGTGTATTGAGCTTTGAAGATGTTAGTTTTGCTTATCCGGGGGCTGATGAGCCTGTTCTAGAACATATCTCTTTTAATATTAATCCTAATGAGACCGTGGCTTACATTGGTTCAACTGGTAGTGGAAATAGTACGATTGTTAAGCTTATTTTGCGCTTATTTGATGTAACTAAAGGTAGGATTACTTATAATGGTACGGATATTAGGGAATATCGCCAAAAGGATATTAGAGAGAATATTGGTTATGTACCACAAAAAGCTGTCTTATTTTCGGGAACTATTAAATCAAATATAGAATTTGGTCGTCATATCGATGATAAAACATTAAATCAGGCAATAGATGTTTCCCAATCTAGAGAAATAGTTGAAGAGAATACTTTAGGTTTAGGTGCTGAAATTGTTCAAGGAGGTACAAATGTATCTGGTGGACAAAGACAACGTCTATCAATTGCTAGAGCACTTGCTAAAGATAGTAATATTTATATTTTTGATGATTCGTTTAGTGCTCTTGACTATGCGACGGATAAAAAGTTAAGAAAAGCTTTAGATATTATGACTAGTGCTAAAAAAGCAACGGTAATTATAGTTGCCCAAAGAATTTCGACGATTAGAGATGCAGATAAGATTATTGTTTTAGATGAAGGAAAGATTGCAGGTATTGGAACGCATAAGGATTTACTTGAAAAATGTCAAGTTTATAAAGAAATTGCCTTATCGCAACTTTCAGCGGAGGAATTAGCTAATGCCTAGAAATAATAGAGTACATGAAAAACCTAAAAATTTTAAGGGCACGATTAAATATCTAATTAGCTATATGCGTCCTTATTATTTGCGAATCGTCTTTGTTTTAATTCTTACTATTGGAGCTACTATTATATCCATTGTTGGACCTAAGGTTTTAGGTAATGCAACAACCTTATTATTTGAGGGAATAGTTGCGAAAATTGGTGGTAATGGTAGTATTGATTTTGCTGGTATTTTTAATATTTTAGCAATCTTAGCATCTTTATATCTAATATCTTTCTTATTAAATTATTTAGGTAATTTTATAACTTCTTATATATCTACTAGCGTTTCATATGATTTGCGTAAGAAAATTAGTGAAAAGATTGATCGATTACCACTTAAATATTTTGATAAGCAAACGCATGGTGAAATTTTATCGAGAGTAACTAATGATGTAGATAATATTTCAGCTAATTTAAATAGTACAATACAACAGGTCATTTCTAGTATTGTTACAGTTATTGGTGTTTTATGGATGATGCTTAGCATTAGTCCTACTTTGACAATTATCGCTTTATTAATTGTGCCTTTAACGGGATTTTTTGCAAGTTTCATTGTTAAAAAGAGCCAGAAATATTTCTATGCTCAACAAGCTTATTTGGGTGATGTTAATGGCTATATAGAAGAGATGTATAGTGGACATACTATTGTTAAGACTTTTAATTATGAGGATAAATCAATAAATGAATTTGATGAGCTTAATGATAAGCTATACAATACAGCTTATAAATCACAATTTTTAGCTACTGTTATGCATCCAATTACTAACTTTCTAGGTAATCTTGGTTATGTGCTAGTATGCTTAGTTGGGGGTATTGAAGTAATTAATGGACGTATGCCAATTGGTGATATTCAAGCCTTTGTACAATATGTTAGACAATTGAATCAACCAATTACTCAAGTTGCGCAAATCTTGAATGTTATTCAATCAATGACAGCTGCCGCAGAAAGAATCTTTGAAGTATTAGAAGCTCAAGAAGAAGTGGAAGATACTAAAAATCCTATTAACATTACTAATGAAAAAAATGAGATAACTATCAAAGGTAATGTATGTTTTGAAAATGTTAAATTTGGTTATGATCCAGATAAAATCATCATTCATGATTTTAGTATGTTTGTTGAGCCAGGTAAAAATGTAGCTATCGTTGGACCAACAGGAGCAGGTAAAACGACGCTTGTAAAATTGTTGATGCGCTTTTATGAGTTAAATGGAGGTACGATTTATATCGATGGTCATGATATCAAAGATTTTACTAGACATGATTTAAGATCTTTATTTGGTATGGTTTTACAAGATGCTTGGTTATATAGTGGTACCATCAAAGAAAATATTCGTTATGGTAGACCGGATGCAACAGATGAAGAAATTTATGAAGCTTGTAAGATGGCACATGTTGATCATTTTATAAAGACCCTAGACAATGGTTATGATACGGAAATTAATGAAGAGTCTAGTGCGATATCACAAGGACAAAAACAGCTTCTTACGATTGCTAGAGCTTTCTTAAAAGATCCTAAGATTTTAATACTTGATGAAGCTACATCTTCCGTAGATACAAGAACTGAGGAATTAATTCAAAAGAGTATGGAAGCTTTGATGAAAGATCGAACATCATTTGTAATTGCTCATAGGCTTAGTACCATTAAGAATGCTGATGTTATTATCGTATTAAAAGATGGTGATATCGTCGAAGTTGGAGATCATAATACATTATTAGCTAAAGATGGTTTCTATGCTAAATTGTATAATTCGCAATTTGAAGAATAAAATCGAGTAGGGGATTAATGTATACCCTGTCAAGTAGACAATTAAATTATGTAAATTGATATATTGTTGGGAATGTATAAAAAATTGGATTAATCATATTGATTAATCCAATTTTTGCATGCTCAACTATTAGTATATTTAAGTTTTTATTTCTAGTGACGATATACGAAACAACTAAATTATTAAATAATGATTGATTTCAAATTTTAGTTATATTATCATGATTTTAGATAAAAACCATTAATTGGACTATAAAAATTAAATCTTTAAACAAATTTATAATTTATTTACATACTTTTCTTGACAAAGCCGAAAACATAATTGCCTCACTGAAATAACATCAGTGAGGTTATATAGCTATAGATGTATCTAACCTTAACTTTCACTAAAAAGTATAACTAAATTAACGTCATACGTCAAAAGTCCTTGAGAAATAGGATTTTTTTATTGTTTCATGGAAGAAATAGGTGTATAATATAGTTATATGGTATAACTATATGGAGGCCCCTTATGTTACTAAAAAATGTTAAAGTTTTACGCCCTAAAGACACCAAAATTCAAACTAAAGGTAATTATCGTTATGTATATAAAGTTACTGGTCATAGATATCTAAAAGATAAAAAATAT
>CASEWY010000181.1 GCA_949291625.1 uncultured Bacillota bacterium | reverse complement strand
TTCTACCATTACGATCTGGTAATGCAACGGTAATTTGTCTATCAAAACGACCAGGTCTTAATAAAGCAGGGTCTAATACATCTGGTCTATTTGTAGCTGCAATAATAACGATACCAGCATTATCGTTGATACCATCCATCTCAACTAACAATTGGTTTAATGTTTGTTCACGCTCATCATGACCGCCACCAATACCAGCACCACGATGACGACCTACCGCATCAAATTCATCGATAAAAATCATACAAGGAGCCGTCTTTTTCGCATTTTCAAACATACTACGAACACGACTGGCACCAACACCGACAAACATTTCTACGAAATCTGAACCAGAAATACTATAGAAAGGAACATCAGCTTCACCCGCAACCGCCTTAGCTAGTAAAGTCTTACCAGTTCCTGGAGGACCTACCAACAAGATACCCTTAGGTATACGAGCTCCCATTTTTTCAAATTTCTTAGGAAATTTCAAATAATCGATAATTTCCTTCATTTCTTCTTTTTCTTCATCACAACCCGCTACATCATCAAATTTAACTTTGATATTAGATTCCAAACGAGCCTTAGACTTAGAAAATTCAAAAGCCTTAGCATTTGAACCACCATTCATCTTAGACAATAGATAAACAGCAAATGCTCCAAATAAGACAATAGGCAATAAGCTACTCAATAAATCTAACCAAATATTAGACTCATTCGCATCCACAAATTGAATAGCAGCTCCATCACTAGTCAAAACATCCGTAATCGCATCAATTTGCGTATTAGGAACCATACTAGCAACCACTACTTCACGTCCTTGATCACTCTCATAACCAGCTCTAATAGTTATAACATTGTAATCAACGGAAATTACTGCCTCATTAATCTTCTCTTCTTCAATAACTTGCATGAATTCATCATAAGTAACACTTGTAGATGATGAACCATTACCTGTAAACATTAAGCTATATAAAGCAATAGCTAAGATGATATAAGGCAAGAAATTAATAATTCTATTCTTTCTTGGCATTAATTAATTCTCTCCTTTATTTATAACACTCTTCTTTTAAAACTCCAACATATGGTAAGTTACGATATTTCTGATTAAAATCTAAGCCAAAACCAACTACAAATTCATTTTCAACTTCAAAGCCAATATAATCAGCTTTAATATCAATGATTCTACGTGAAGGCTTATCTAATAAAGTAACGATTTTAACACTATTAGCTCCTTTATTTTGTAGCATCTTCTTAACCGTACTCAATGTTCTACCAGTATCAACGATATCTTCTACTAAGATGATATCTACTCCCTTAACTGAAGTATTTAAATCTTTATTAATCTTAATATCACCAATAGATTCTGTACCATCATAACTAGAAACATCCATAAAATCTATTTCAACATCCATCTCTACTCTTTTAATCAATTCTGACAAAAATGGAACTGAACCTTTCAACAAAGCAACAAATAAAACTTTACGTGGATTATTAGCATAATCTCTATCAATATCTTTAGCTAATTCACGACATCTTTTAACAATTTCTTCTTCTGAAATCAATACTTTTTTAATATTAGGATTCATCTGTAATCTCCTTTGAGTTATTATTCAATTTTATCACAAACAAGTTATGATTTAAAGTATAGTGCGCTTCGTCACAACCCAATCCAGGCACTAAAATAATATCACCATGACGATTTTTAACCACCGGCCAAGTCAATCTATCAATTAATGAAATTTTACGATCTATAAAAAAACGCGAAAGCTTTTTATGACCAAAACGCATTTTAATTTTATCGCCAGGTGAAGCATTACATATGGTCAAAGGAAAATCATCCTCACTAACACTAACTCCATCAATATTTCTTCCTTTGTTACTTACCATAAAATAAGGTGTTTTTAAGTCACATAAAGATTGTAATACAAAATTATATTCTTGTGTTAAATTTCCCACAATTTCACAACTTTTGTAGCTTTTATTAAACAAATTACCCTTAATGTCTAATAAAAAAGTATCTTTTTGTTCAATCTGATTCATTATATCAGCTATATGATCATTACTAAGATGACTCTTAGCAACCCTCGCAAAAAAATAACGCAAAAAACCTTTTTTATCTTCTAATTTCCAATAATCAACTAAATTAAATTTATTATCATAAATAAATGAAGCAAAACAATTATTTCTTTTAGTTAATTTTATATTCTCTTCATCAATTTTTAAAACCATTTCATCTTTAGCAACTTTATCCATTTTACTAATCCTATTATGCCTAATAACATTACGCGCATAACCATCACTAAGATTAGACTCATCGATACCATATTTAATTCGATGATATAAACAATAATTCTCTAAATCACTTTTATCATAAACAAGCAAAGG
>CASEWY010000180.1 GCA_949291625.1 uncultured Bacillota bacterium | reverse complement strand
CCTAAAAAGGACGAAAGGGGAAACTATGAAAAGAATATTAAAGATGTTGGTTGCGTTGACATTAGTAATCAGCATGAGTGCTTGTAGTAGTAATACAACGGAAACTGCAAGTAGTCAAACATTAGAAGGTAGTGCTCAAGGCTTTTCTAGTGAAATCAAAGTATCTGTTACTGTTGATGGGGGAAATACTATTAGCGCTATTGAAGTATTAGAATCTGCAGAAACTGATAGTATTGGGGAAAAAGCCTTACCATTATTGGTAGAAAATGTTGTTAGTACTAATAGTTTAGATGTAGATGCTATATCTGGTGCTACAGTTACTTCAACAGCTTTCTTAGCTGCTGTGGAAAATGCTTTAACTAATGGAGGCATTAGTAAAGATGATTTAGCTGCTAAGGATGTTGCGAGTGAAATAACTGAAGAAACTAAAGATGTTGATGTAGTAGTATTAGGTGCTGGAGGCGCTGGTATGAGTGCGGCAATTACAGCTGCTCAACAAGGTAAGAGTGTATTAATCGTGGAAAAAGCTGATATCGTTGGTGGTAACTCTAGTAGAGCTACTGGTGGCATGAATGCTGCTAAGACTGTTTTCCAAGATGAAAATACTTTTGAAGAATTAAGTGGTGTCGAAAAGACAATTGCTAGTGCACATGAAACTTATCCTGAACTTGATGAATTAACAGCTACTGTTGAACAACAATTAGCTGATTATCAAGCTGATCCTCAAGGTTATTTTGATTCTCCAGAATTATTTATGTTAGATACTTTAGTTGGTGGTAAGAATTTAAATAATCATGATTTAGTTAAGACTTTAGTTGATAATAGTGCTGAAGCTATCGATTGGTTAGCTGCATTAGAAAGCCCAATTAATTTAACTGATGTTTCTAGCTTTGGTGGAGCTAGTGTTAAAAGAATTCATAGACCTGTAGATGCTGAGGGTAAAACATTATCTGTTGGTAGCTATATGGTTCCATTATTAGAAGAAAACTGTGAAAAATTAGGTGTTGAAATTTTAACTGGTACTACTGCTGAAAGTATTATCATGAGTGATGGTGCTGCTACAGGTGTTGTAGCTAGCAACGCTTCAACTAAATATACTATCAATGCTAAGTCTGTAGTATTGGCTACTGGTGGATTTGCTGGTAACTTAGATATGGTTGTTGAATATAAACCTGATTTAGCTGGCTTTATTACAACAAATGCAGCTACAATTACTGGTGATGGTATCAAGATGGCTCAAGAAGTTGGTGCTGCTTTAGTAGATATGGAACAAATTCAAATCCATCCAACAGTTCATCAAGAAACTAGTGCTTTAATTACTGAAGGTTTAAGAGGCGACGGTGCTATTCTTGTTAACCAAGAAGGTGTTCGTTTCTGTGATGAAGTTGGTACTCGTGATGCAGTAAGTGCTGCTGAACTTGCTCAAACTGGTGGTTATGCTTATTTGATCGTTGATCAAAAGATGGTAGATGCATCTAGTGTTATCGCTGGTTATATCAACAAAGGTTTAACTGTTGGTGGTGGCGATGTTAGTGAACTTGCTAGTGCCATTGGTTGTGATGAAGCTACATTAACTGAAACATTAGAAAAATGGAATGCTGCTGTAGCTGCTCAAAGTGATGAAGAATTTGGTCGTACATCATTTGCTGAGCCATTAGATACTGCTCCTTATTATGCAATTAAGATTGCTCCAGGGGTACATCATACAATGGGTGGTGTTGTAATCAATACTAATGCTGAAGTATTAGCTGAAGATGGTAGTGTAATCCCTAACTTATATGCTGCTGGTGAAGTTACTGGTGGTGTTCATGGCGCTAATCGTTTAGGTGGTAATGCTGTAGCTGATATCGTTGTGTTTGGACGTATTGCTGGTAATAGTGCTGCTGCAAACGCTGAATAATTATTATATAAATTAATAACTGACTGCTTTTCTTAATGAGAAGCAGTTTTTTTATTGAAAAGAAAGAATATTCTTATTTGAATTCAAATAAATCTAACTGGGAAAAAGTAAATAAAAAGCTTATAATTATATAAGGTGAAACGATGAAAAAGATTATATTTATTGATGTTGATGGAACATTGGTAGATTATTCTGGTAATCTACCTGATAGTGCTGTTGAGGCGATTAGAAAGACACGTAAAAAAGGTAATATTGTATATTTATGTACGGGTAGAAGTAAGGCAGAGATATATCAAAAGATATGGGATATAGGATTTGATGGTTTAATTGGTGGTAATGGTACTTATATTGAACATGAAGGTAAGATGATTTATCATCAAGTTATTTCTAAAAATGAGTGTGCCCAAATAATTGATTGGTTATTAGCTAAGGATTTACCTTTTTATCTTGAGAGTAATAATGGTTTATTTGCTAGTAAAGATTTTGATATTAGAGCAGATAAGGCAATAAAGGCTTATAGTGCATATAAGGGTAAAGATCCTACTAAAGTTACCGTTAGAACTGCTTTTCCGCATATGATTTATGATGGAGAAATATATCGTGATGATGTTAATAAAATTAGTTTTGCTTTAAATAGTTATGATGATTATTTACAAGCTAAAGAAAAATTTAATGATTTAGAAGTACATACTTGGGGCGGTAAAGAACAAACAGCTTTATTT
>CASEWY010000179.1 GCA_949291625.1 uncultured Bacillota bacterium | reverse complement strand
TAATTTATCAAAATCTTCTTGATTTAAAGGATGAGCTATAGTTACTAAATATTCTTTTTCAACATGTTTTTTATTAGATAATAAATTATGAGCTAATTTGCCATCTGTAGTTATTAAACATAGTCCGGTTGTATCTATATCTAATCTTCCCACACAAAACATATCATTATTATATATATCTATTAAATCCATAACAGTAGGATGAAGGCTATCTTCATTGGCACTAACATATCCTGCAGGTTTATTTAACATAATATAATAGTTTTCTTGATAATAACATCTTACCCCATCAACTAGAATAATGTCATTTTCTGATATTTTAATATCATCATCTTTAACAATATTACCATTGACACTAACCAAACAATTTCTTATTAATTTTTTTACTTCTTTACGCGATCCATAACCATTTTTAGCTAATAATTTATCTAATCTTATCACGATTTAATAACCTTTCTAAATAATTCTCTAAATGATGTAAAATTAAATATTTTTTGTGGTAATCTTAATAATGAAGTCGTATAAACATAAACAATTAAACATACAATTCCATATACAGCTAATAAGCCAAATGTAACTAATTTAGAATCATAATTAAAAGTTAAACCACAATAATTCAATAAAAAGAAAGCACCATTACAAGCAATTAAGCAAACTATCATTTTCATGGCTCTAATAAATACTCTTTGATAATTAACTCTAAAACAATTACTAATACATTGTAAATTTAAGAAAATAATTACACAAGAAGTTAAAACAGAACTAGTAATAGCTCCAATATAACCAAATGCTTGAATCATTGGATAGAAGGTTACACATTTAACAACAAAGCCAATTAATAAATAACTAATATTTCGTTTGCGTTGACGTAAGGTCATCATCATAGAAGTACAAATTGGCGAAATTGTTCCCGTGATTGCAAGTAAACTAGACCAAGCTAATGCTTCTTGTCCATAATCTAAATTAGTAGATCCATACATTAGATAATAAATAGGACGAGCTAAAACTAGCAGACAGAAACACATTGGTAAAGCAATATATAATACAGTATCTAGACAATCTAAAACATTCTTTTGCAAACCTTTCCAATCGTGTTTTTCTAAGGAAATTGTTAAATAAGGAACTATACCACTAGAAAAACCCAAAGCTAATACTTGAGGAATTGAAGTTAACTTATTACATTGAACTTGAATTATACCTTCCAATAATTTAGCTTCTTCATAAGGATAGCCACTTGCAGCCATAGCACTTTGAAAAAAGTTAGTATTTACAAAGTCCATACTGCTACCAAGAACACTAGAAATTAAAAAAGGTATTCCATAAGAAATTATTTCTATAATAATTTCTTTTTTATCCTTTGCTGGTGTCTTTTGCATTCTAGCAGCTCTATTTATAACATAATAATTCTTTTTATCAAAATTTAAGAAATAAACAATGGTAGCTAAAGCCGCAATTGATATGGAAACAATTGCCGTATATACCGAAGCTATGCCATTAAAATTTAAAACATAGATAACAATAGCCCCTAATCCAAGTAATGAAATTACTCTTACTAATTGTTCAAGTACTTGGCTAAATGCATAAGCTTTTAATTCTTTCAAGCCTTGATAAAAACCTCTAAAACTACTTAAAAATGGCACCAAGAATATCCCAATCGATAAAATCATAAACAAATTGCTCTGTGTTTGGATATCGCTTGGCGTACTATTAGGGCCTAATATCATAGTTGATAAAGGCTTTGATAATAAAGAAAATAGTACTGCCATTAAAAAACCACTAGTCAATAATATAGAAGTGGAAAGTTTACGAATTAAAACTACTGTTTTATAATCTTCTCTATTAGCATATTTAGCTACTAAAGCAGCCACAGCAAAAGGTATGCCAGCACTGCATACTTGTAATAATAAATCATAGTAAGTATAGGTCTTACTATAAAAAACCATATTTGCCTCACCTGCCATGGCAGTAAAAGGCACAATATATAATAAACCTAAAGCTTTGGAGATGAAAATACCCGCTGAGCTAGTTAAAGCTCCAGCAATAAATGATTGTTTTCTTTTATTAGTCATTATTCACCTGAACTATTGCTTGTTGTAACTGTATCAACAAAAGTAAATCCATCCATATTAAGCTCTATTTGATAGAATTCTCTAAATGACTTACTTTTATCTTGATTATCCCAAGTCAAAATTAAATCTAATACAATTGATTCACTACTAGCTTCACCACTTAAAACTATACCTTTTTGATAACCTAAATCGGTATCGATCTGGTTGGGAATCATATTAACAGTAGTATCATCAAAAATACCTATAGTAGGTAAAATAACTCCATCATTTTCATCATAAATATAGTCATTCTCCATGACCAAAGCCTTAATATTAAACATGGCAATTATTGGTTCATCAATAAAGACATAATATAGGTAATTACCATTAGGAAGCTGACTCATTTCAGCTTCGATATTAAAATAATCACTTCCAGCAACATATTTAGTATTATCTTTTATAGCTGTATAATATGCTTGATATGTATATTCTTGTGATGTTGAATTTTGATTATTTGTTTGTGAACATCCACAAAGTAAAACTATAAGTAAAATAATCAAGACCTTTTTTGCCATAGTTAATTCACCTCACTAGAAAATTATAACAAAAAAGTGCTATTTTTCATAGCACTAAAACTCACATACAAAATAGTTCTTTTTACCTTTTTTAATAATGCTAAATTCTTGATTATAAGCATCACTCTTAGATAATCTAAATTCTAAACTGTTTTGTTTTACACCATTTACTTGTATAGAACCTTGATTAATTAAATCTCTTGCTTCTCTTTTACTATTGCAAATATGTCCTGCCACTAAACTATCAATTAAAAGATCACCATCTGCAACCTTAAACTTTTTGGCATTTGCTAAACCTGTCTTTAATTGATCAACTGTTAAATCATTAATGTTACCTTTAAAGAAAGTTTCAGTTATCTTTAAAGCATCTTCTAAAGCTTTTTCTCCATGTACTAATTTAGTCATTTCTGCTGCAAAAGCTTTTTGTGCTTCACGTTTTTCAGGACAAGTTTTAACCTTTTCTTCAAATGCATTAATTTCATCTAAGCTCATAAAGCTTAAGCGTTTCATATAATTAATAATATCAGCATCACTAGTATTAACCCAGAATTGATAAAATTCATAAGGACTAGTACGATCAGCACTTAGCCAAACAGTACCACTTTCAGTTTTACCAAATTTTCCTCCATCACTTTTAGTTAATAATGGTGAAGTAATTCCATATACTTTAGTTTCAGATCCACATACTTTACGAATCAAATCAGTTCCACTAACAAGATTTCCCCATTGATCACTACCCCCTAGTTGAATAGTACAATTGTAATTTTTATATAATTGTAAAAAGTC
>CASEWY010000178.1 GCA_949291625.1 uncultured Bacillota bacterium | reverse complement strand
AGTGATAATGCTTATACTCGTCAATATGAATTAGATTTAATTAAAGAGATGAGCTCACAACGTAAAGGTAATAAAATCATGGCAGTATGCAATGTTCCTTGTGTTGAAGCTAAAGAACTTAGTGATTACTATTATTGCTTTGATGCTGAAGCAAAAGACAGTGTTTTCAATGGTTTAGATTATATCGTTTGTGCACAATTAATTGCTTTATTTAAATCATTATCTTTAAATATTACACCAGATAATCCATGTCCTACTGGTGAAGTTAATCGTGTTGTTAAAGGCGTAACTTTATATCCATATACTAAATAATAGGAGGAAATTGAAATGTTAGGTATTATCGTTACAGGTCATGGCAATTTTGCTACTGGCTTAACTAGTTCTGTTAAACTGATTGCTGGGCTTCCAGAACATTATGAAGCTGTAGATTTTGTTGAAACAGATTCAGTTGAAGATTTAGAAAATAAATTAAATGCTGCTATAGATCGTTTAAATG
This sequence comes from uncultured Bacillota bacterium, assembly GCA_949291625.1. Taxonomy (GTDB): domain Bacteria; phylum Bacillota_I; class Bacilli_A; order Erysipelotrichales; family Erysipelotrichaceae; genus JALEVB01. Next base: position 12,024 of record CASEWY010000178.1, on the reverse strand, counting down.
ATTGTGATGGCATCGTTGTTTTCTCAGATTTATTAGGTGGTTCACCATTCAAAACTGCTGTAGAAGTTTCTTTAAAACGTCCTGAAGCTAAAATGGTAGTATTATCAGGAACTAATTTAGGAATGATTATTGAATCAAGCATGGCTAGAGCTTTTGTTGAAGATGCTCAAAGCTTAGCAGATATGGCAGTTAATACTGGTAAAGATCAAGTATATAAATATGTATATACTGAAAGAAAACAAGAAGAAGAAAGCGAAGACGGTATTTAAAAAGTAAAAGGAAGATTTGATGGTCTTCCTTTTTTTGTGTCTAAAAAAATAACTAGATGTAAAAGCATCTAGTTATCATATATCTTTCTAGCATATTCACTTGGAGCTATGCCATAGCGCTGAGTGAATTTTCTAGAAAAATAGTGGATGGAAGCATAGCCAAGCATATTTGATATAGCGCTTATCGTATATTGTGATTGTCTAATCAATACTTTAGAACGAGCTAGTTTTAATTCATTAATATATTGTTTTGGTGATGTATGTAGATTATCCTTAAATAGATTTTGTAAGGAAGAGCGAGAGATAGAAAATGCTGAGCATATTTGATCTATTGGCAATGGTTCATATAAATGGTCATTAATATATGAAGTAATTTCTTCTAAAAGCTTATCTTCAAAATATTGATTTATATTTGTTGTAGGTTTGATATATTCGCTTTCATAATCATATTGTAATAATTTAATAATTATACTTTCTAAAAGACATATTTGATTGTCATTAGCATAAGGCATATGACTATCAGTATTTTTGGCTAATTGTTCGATTAAGGCTACAGTTTCTTTATTACAATTAAATACGCGATTAAAAATAGATGGATTAATATTGCCATTCATTTCAAAAATAATGGTAAAATATGAACAAGATCCTGCAGAGGCAACTGATTGGGCATGAAATTGTTTAGGAGCATATAGACATAAATCATGGGTATTTAACGTATATTCTTTATTATCTATAGTAGTATTTAAACATCCATTATCTACATAGGTTAATTCATAGAAATTATGTATTTCACCATCAAATTTATAATCAGGACCTTTTACTACATAATAATAGGCAATAATTCTAGATATATGCATCGAAGAACAAATATCTTTGATAGTATAAGGGGTATTTGGTCTTTCGCTATAAATTTTGGCATCATTTGGTGTATAGATGGAAACATTTACACAATCATCCATAGGAACGATTGCAAAATGTATACCTTTTTTTAGATTTATATGACGATGAATAGCATATTCTAAATATTCACCATCTTCATAAATTATAAGCATACCCATACCCGAATTTACGACAACATAAATCTCACTATCATAATAAAATACTTTATCAATAGTCTTACTTGTAAGATTATATTCATTATGACTTAGTTCTTTTTGGGCAATTATTGCTTTAGTTGGTTTGCCATATTTTAAAAAATTAGCACTAGTTGTTTTATTATACATAATTGTTTTCTCCTGCTACTAAAATTTTAACATAATTTCACATAATGTTCACAAATAAACTGTAAAAAAACACATATTGTTGAAAAATGCAAATTGAATACTAAAAAAAATAAATAATTATTCTATGATATGTCTTAGAATAATAACTGAGGAAAGCGTTTACTTAAAGCTTACCTTTGAAGGGAAGGAGATATTATGCCAAATATCATTTTAACAAGAATTGACAATCGTCTTATTCATGGTCAAGTTGCTACTCAATGGAGTGGAGCAATCGGAATTAACTTAATTCTAGTGGCTAATGATGACGTTGCCAACAACCCCATGCGTCAAGGCTTAATGGATATGGCTGCTCCAAGTTACGCTACTACGCGTTATTGGACTATTGAAAAAACAATTAATACTATCCATAAAGCAAGTGACGCACAAAAAATCTTCATTATCGCTGACAATCCTCAAGATGTCTTGAAGCTTGTTGAAGGTGGCGTTCCTATCAAACGCTTAAATGTCGGCAACATGCATATGTCTGATGGCAAACGTCAAGTTGCTACAAGCGTTGCAGTTGATGATGCTGATATTGAAGCATTTACAAAACTTCGTGATTTAGGTGTTGAAATCTTTATTCAACGTGTACCTGATATTGCGAAAGAGGACGCAAGCGTACTATTTAAAAAATAATAATTGATTAGAAAGGGGATTATATCAAATGGATGTAATTCAAATTGTTTTATTAGCAATCGCAACATTTATCTTTGCTATTGACCAATTCTCATTAACTGAATTAATCTACCGTCCAATTATCGCTTGTCCAATTATTGGTGCAATCTTAGGCGATTTAAATACTGGTTTAGTAGTTGGTGGTACTTACGAACTAATGATGGTTGGTAACATGCCAGTTGGTGGTGCTCAGCCTCCAAATGCTGTATTAGGTGGAATCGTAGCTATGATTTTCGCTGTTAAATCAGGATTCACAGTTGAAGAATCTTTAGGTGCTTCTGTTATCTTCGCTGTTTTCGGACAATACGTTGTAACATTAACATTCTCTTTAACTTCTGTTTTAATGGCTAGAGCTGACAAGGCTGCTGAAAATGCAGATCCTAAAGGAATTGCTGTTGTAAACTACATGGCAATGGGCTTCTTAGCTGCTTTATTTACTGTATTAGCAGTAATCGCTTACGTTGGTGGTTCAGCAATGTCTGCTCCATTACAACAATTCTCTGAAACATTCAGCTGGTTCATGGGTGGACTTGGAGCTGCTGGTACTATGATGAGATATGTCGGTTTCGCTATTCTATTAAAGATAATGTTAGCAAACGATATGTGGGGAATCTACTTAGCTGGTTTCGCAGCTGCTGCTTTATTAGGAAACGTTTCTGCTACTTCTGGTGCAACTTTATTATTAGTTGCTTTCATCGGTGCAGCTATTGCATTGTATGACTATAACATTAACGTTAAGATGAAGAACCTTGAAGGAAATGGAGGTATGAGTGATGGCATCTAATGCAACAACATATAAAGATTTAACACCTGCTCAACCACTTGATAAGAAAACTTTAAATACAATGGTTTGGAAATCAATGATGCTACAAGCTTCATTCAACTATGAAAGAATGCAAGCTGGTGGTTGGTTGTGGGGTATTTTACCTGGATTAGAAAAAATTCATACTAACAAAGAAGACTTGAGTGCTTCAATGTCTCATAACCTTGAATTCTTCAATACTCACCCATTCTTAGTAACATTCGTTATGGGTGTAGTATTATCATTGGAACAAGAAAAAGCTGATATCAATACAATCCGTGCAGTACGTGTTGCTGCTATGGGACCTTTAGGTGGTATTGGTGACGCATTATTCTGGTTCACATTAGTTCCAGTTACAGCTGGTATTACAGCTAACATGGCTATTTCTGGTAGCTTAGCTGGACCTATCTTATACTTTGTAATTACATTTGGTGTACAAATGGCTTTACGTTATTTCTTAATGTATTGGTCTTATTCTTTAGGTACTCAAGCAATTACATTATTAACTAAGAATGCTAAAGAATTTACTCATGCTGCTAGTATGTTAGGTGTATTCGTAGTTGGTGCTTTAACTTGTAACTATGGTGCAACTACATTAGGCATGATGATCCCTAATGGTACTACAATCGATGCTACTGGTGCTGAAGTTGCTAACTACATCGATGTTCAAGGATTATTAAATGGTATCTTACCTGCATTAATCCCATTAGGATTTACAATGTTGTGCTATTTCTTAATTAAGAAAAAGGGCTGGACTCCAATCAAATGTATCGTATTATTATTAGTAATCGGTATCGTTGGTTGTATCTTCGGTATCTGGTCTGGTGATTATACATCATTAGTACCTGTTCCTTGGCACGCTTAATTTTAAGTTAAAAGATAAATCTTCTGAACTTCAAAGCTCGCTATATGCGAGCTTTTATTATGATAATTTCTTGAAAAATCCTTGATAAATTGCTTATAATTAAATGCGAGGTATGAAGATGAAAAAAATAATTTCTTTATTTTTAGCAATATTATTTTTAACAAGTAGTGTTAACGCTCTTGGCTTTGAAGATATTATATATTTAGAAACATATTCACTAGTTAGTATTAATAGTGATAGTATTACGACAATTAGTGAATTTAATAATTTTAATAGTGCTTTAGCTATGTTTGAACAAGAAAAAGATCATTATGATAATCTAGGTATAACTAAAGATGGTATTTTTTATAAAGTTGAATATGGAATTGTATCATTTGCCAAAAGTGAAGCATGTGATGTTAACGTAGAATTTATTAATAAAGTTGATTATAGTAATAATTATATTAATGGTTGCTATGGCAATGATGGGGCATATATAAATACTAATGAAGATTTTCAAGTTGAATTTAAAATATCGGGAGTAGTTGGTTTAGCTAACTTTGAAGATGTTACAATTATTCCTTTAGAGTTTTTAAATGAAAATAGTTTGAGTATTTATAAAAATATTGAAGGTAATTTATATCATCAAGTTAAAAATGATGTAGCTAATGATTATTATAGTAATCTAATAAATTTAGGACCTTCACCTAATTATTTAGCTGAAGATGTTGCTTATTATAGTTATGATGGTCATTATTTTTATGAAGATATTAAGGTTTTATTAGATGACTATAAGAATAATACTTATGATAATAGTATTAATGTTGGTATACCATATTATAATTATTATCAATTTGTTTCACATCGTACATTAACTAAGATTTCGCAAACCGATTTGGAAAATTATTTTCATGAAAAATTATTAATGGATAATGTGCTTTATGATTATGAAGATATGGATAAAGATAGTGCGGATGATAGCTTAACTAGATCGCAATTCTATGGAAGTGAATTTGCCTTTTATCAATATCAATATCAATATGGTTCAAATGCTGCCATGATGGTAGCTCTAGCAACCAACGAGAGTGCATATGGAAGAAGTTCTTTAGCTTTTACACGTAATAATCTTTTTGGACATGCTGCTTATGATAGTGATGTAGAAAGAAATGCTTCTCGTTATTTGAGTGTTCCTTCTAGCATTTATAGTCATGCTAAATATTATATTTCTGGAACTTATTGTTATCCTAATAAGTTTCAATATCATGGTGGTTTTTTTGGTAATAAAGCTAGTGGAATGAATGTTAGTTATGCTTCTGATCCATATTGGGGTGAAAAAGCTGCGCAATTTTATTTTAAATTAGATGAAGCCTTAGGTTTTAAAGATCAAAATGCTTATACTTTAGGTATAAATTTAGATACTCAAGCTATCAATGTATATCAATATTCGGATATTAATAGTGAGATTTTATATCAAAGCAATACCAATAATGACTATGCCTTTGTTATTTTAGATGCTTTTGAAGCTAATGGTCAAAATTGGTATAAGATTCAAAGTGATGCTAGTTTAAATCAAGAAAGCATGGTTGAATTAATTTATAATTATGATTATGCTAATCATGTAGGATATATCTTACAAGATGAGATTGAATTAATAATGGATGGTAATAATGAGCCAGTAGAATATATTAATGTTAGCTTTGATGCAAATGGTGGAACTTTTAAAGATGGATCATCATATATAAGCTATAATATGCCTCTAGGTTTACCTAGCATTGAGACTCCTACTAAAGATCATGCTTTATTTGCTGGTTGGGATAAAGAGATTACTAATATTAGTGAAAATACTACATATGTTGCCCAATATAAAGATGTAACAAGCATTGAAATTATTAATATTCCTAAACAAGATTATGAATTAAATGATAGAATAAATCTTGATGGCGGAACAATAAGCGTTAATTTTGCTGATGGTACTAGTGAAGAAGTTATATTAACTACAGCTATGGTGTCGGGCTATGATTTATCTGCTGAAGGTGATCAAGAAGTATTAGTAACTTATGGAGGAACTACTACAACATATCCAATTAGTGTTTCTAAGGAATTAGATGATTTGCGCAATAGTACCAAAGCTGCTATTGATAATATCATAAATCTTGATATTAATAATTTAACTGCCGAAGAAAAATCAAATATTCTAAATCTAAAACAATCAATTAATGAAGGTATACAACCATATATGGATTTTGCAACCTTAAGAACCTTAGATAAATTGGTATATACTTCATTGGATGATAAAATATCTTATCGTGTTGGTAAAGATATAAGTGTTAGTGGTCTATCATTAGTTATTCCTTTGAATGATTCGTTAGATAAGAAATGGTTAAAGGATTTTTATACTGTAACAAAAACTAATGGTGATAATGGTAATATCTTAGAAGATGTTGCTTTAGCTAATGAATATACTATTCATGAACATTTTGGCATTAATATTCGCAATCGCATCGAAGAAATTAAGCTCGATGATGTAGTAATATTTAGTATTCCAAAGCCGGAAGGCTATGATAGTACGCAAATGTTTAAAGTCTTAAGTTATCAAGATGGTGAAGTAAGAGAATGTTATACTACACAAACTGATAATTATGTGCAATTTATGAGTGATGGTAATGGTGATTATCTATTAGTTTCTAAAGCTAGTGCTAATGATTATACACAAGCTGATATTTTAGAAACCATTAATCAAACCAATAGTGATATTGATGTTCTAGCAATCATTGGTATTGGTGCATTTACAATTCTATTGATTATAATTTTCATCATTATATTTTTAAAACTAAGAAGAAGGAAAAGATATGATTCAAAAAAATATCGCATTAAACAAGATCAAATATCAGAAAATGAAGATTAGCGATGACCTTATCGATAGTATTTTTAAAAGAGGTATAGCGATTGCCATCAAAGTTAAACAAATTGATGAAGATTATTATGAGTGCATAGATGGTCATAAGCGTTTAAATGCTTTGGCTATCTTATCACTTGAAGATGCTAAATTTAATCAAGTTCCTTGTGTACTGCAAAATGATTTTAGTAAAGCAGGTAGTGCATATTGGGGTAATACTAAAAATAAACATTAGGAGATTAACTATTAAAAATCAAGAGTAAATTTACAAAAAATAAAAAAGCATGACAAAAAGAGTCTATTTCTAGACTTTCAAAAAAATTTAGTTTGAAACTAGTAAAAGCTACCTTAATTTACTAGGATCAAAATCAATATTATTTTTCTCCAAATGAAAGATGATACGAACTAGTTTTCTTGCAACATGAGATAAGGCCACTCTGTGATGTTTTCCCTCTAACCTTTTCTTATGATAGTAATCATAGAAAGTTTCATTATGCGTAATTACCATCTGAGAAGCATTAAGGATAACAAATCTAAGATATGATGAGCCATGTTTTACCATGTGGCTTTGTCCATTAATCTTTGTACCAGAATCATTCTTAGAAGGTTCTAAACCCGCATAAGCCAACATTTGATTTGGTGTTTGGAATGGTGCTATACCACCATATTCTGAATATATACAAGCAGCAGTATTTATACCAATACCTTTAATGGTATGAATATGCGAATGGACTTCATTGTATTCCTTTTCGATGTTGTCCTCTAGTTCTTTGATTTTTGAATCTAAATGTAAATAAATATCTAGAAACGCCTCTAATTCTAAAACTAACAAATCATCTTCTTTACCTATAGTGTTTTTAGCTAGTTCTCTAAGTTTAATAAACTTAGGATATGAAATTGTTCTTTTAAGAGTTGAAGCCATCTTCTTATATGATTCAGAGTTCATATTAGCCATTTTGGATGGACACTTATATTTTTGAAGTAAATATAAGGCAGTAGAACTCTTTAAAGAGTCATAAAAAAAAGGTTTAAACTCTGGAAAAATCTTATCCAAGACATTAGTCATTTTAACAAGCATTAAAGAACGTTCTCTAACTAAAGAATCTCTAGCTCTAGTAAGAGATTTTAAGCTTGAAATATGATATGATTTAAATGGATAGGTAATATATTTATTTTCTGAAATATAACTAGCTATTAAAGAAGCATCCTTCTTATCAGTTTTTGTTCTTCGAAGTGTGGAAGCTTTAGAATATTGGTTGATGAGAATTGGATTAATTTCCATATAAGATAAATTCATATCTTCTAGGAATTCTTTTAGGTTCATTCCATAATGACCGGTAGCTTCAAAGCCTATCCTTTTTTCTTGATTAGGATCAAGCTTTTGAATTATGGAATAAAAATAATCAAAACCTGTTTTATCATTTTTAAAGGTGAAAGAGTTATGTATTACTTCACCATTATGATCCATGATAAAACAATCATGCTTGAATTTGGCAATATCAATGCCAATAAAGTAAGTCACATTTGACACCTCCTTAAATATATGCACTGCTTGATAAAAACCCACATATGTTCGATTCAAGTAAACTCGCTATTTATAAAACATCTAGGTGTTAATCAACTTATCAACTTTAAAAAGGAACTGTGGTAGGAATCTCCCAAAAACAGTCAAAGCTGTAAAACTATAGAAACAAATCCACAGTGCAAAATAAGTATATCAGATGGCCGTAAGATATACTTAAATTAGAAGCGGCCTAGAAAGAAAAAATCAATATAGATCACTTCTATATTGATAATACGAGTATGCTATGTATAAGATTTGTTATGTTACTACTATATCTTCGTCAATAGATATTTTTATTAAAGATAGTGCACAATATTTGTCAGATACGAAGGAATTTGATATTACTTTTATTTGTAATGAAGATAAAGAATTTGTAAAAAGATTGCCTTCAAATATGCATTATTTTCCGGTTGATATGAAAAGGGGAATTAGTTTAGGTGGTTTTAAAGCTACTTATGAGATGTATAAATTCTTTAAGAAGAATCATTTTGATTTAGTACAATATACTTCTCCTAATGCTTCTTGTTATGCATCGATTGCTTCTAGATTGGCTAAGATTCCTATTCGTTTATATTGCCAATGGGGAATGGTATATGTTGGTGCTTCTGGTATTAAACGTAAGATATTGAAACTATTAGAAAAGATTACTTGTAATAATAGTACAGTAATTGAACCAGATAGTAGAGGTAATTTAAGATTTTGTGTTAGTGAAGGACTATATCCTGAATCTAAAGCAATGGTTGTAGGACCTGGTTCAGCTAATGGTATTAATTTAGAACGTTTTGATATAAAAAAACATGATGAATATCGTAAAGAAATTAGAGAAAAATATAATATTCCAGAAAATAATTTTGTTTATGGATTTGTAGGTAGATTAGGTAAAGATAAAGGAATAGATGAATTATTTTCAGCATATAAGAGGGTTGAAAATGAACATACTAATTTATTGGTTGTAGGCCCAATGGATAAACAAGATACTTTAAATGCTGAATTATTAAGTTGGGCTCAAAATAATAAGAGTATTATATTTACTGGTCAAACTAATGTTGCGGAAAAGTTTTATCCTGCCATGGATGTTTTTGTTTTTCCTAGTTATCGTGAAGGCTTTGGTACGGTAGTGCTTGAAGCTCAAGCTTCAGGAGTACCAGTGATTATTACTAATATTCCTGGACCAACAGAAGGAATGTTAGAAGGAAAGACAGGATTAATTGTTGAAGCTAAAGATGTTCAAGGCTTGACTAAAGCTATGCAAGAGATTTCTAGTTTTGAAGTTGCTAAATCTTATAAAGATACTTGTGTAGAATTTGTTCAAAAATTTGAAGCTAAAAAAATGTTTCAATTGATTTATGAAAATAGAAAGATGTTATTAGAAAAAAATAAATAATAGGATTGTGTTATAATATTTGATGATTGGGTGATATTTATGAATGAAGTTATTAGAAAACATAGAGATTTAATAATGATATCGATGGATATCATCTTTATTGTGTTTTCTTATCTATTAGCTTATTTTATTCGTAATGACTTTGGAGCTTTATATCATATTGAGACCTTTGGACCAGTTATGAATTGGTTACCAACAGTTATAATATTGAATTTAATTTCTTCTAGGATATTTAAAGTTAATAAAATATTATGGCAATATATGTCAGTAGATGAAGTTATAAGTCTTACAATTTCTATTATTTTGCCAAATTTATTTTGGTTTTTTATGTTATTTGTTTTGAAATTATATTCTTATCCTAAAACAGTGCCAGTTATTGCGACGATGCTTTTGATTATGGCAGAGTTAGGAGTTAGATTATTATATCGATTAATTAAACGCAAGAATATTCAATCTAAAAGACGTTATAAGGCTATTATCATTGGTGCTGGTAGAGCTGGTTCAATTGTTTTAAGAGATCTTACTTTGACTGATCGTTATGATTGTCGTGTAATTGGCTTTATTGATGATGATCAAAAGAAAAAAGGTCAAAAAATATCTGGGGTTGAAGTCTTAGGTACTACTGATGATTTAGCTGAAATAGTAAGAGTTACTAAGGCAGATATTGCTTATTTGGCTATTAAAAATATTACGCAAGTTGAAAGAAAGAAAATCATTGATAAATGTAAAGCTATCAATTTAAAAACTAAAATTATTACATTTGATTCAATTGATGGTGATCAATTAACACCTAAGATTAGAGATGTATCAATTGATGATTTATTAGGTAGAGGCGAAATAAATCTAGATAATGATAAGATTAAATCATATGTATCTGGTAAGACGGTTATGGTTACTGGTGGTGGAGGATCTATTGGTTCGGAGATATGTCGTCAAATACTTCGCTATGAACCTAAACAACTTGTTATTGTAGATATATATGAAAATAATATGTATGATTTACAACAAGAAATTAATATTAAGAAAAAACATAATGAAATAAATAATGATATTGAAATTATTTGTTTGATTGGTTCAGTTAGAGAAAAGGCTAGAATAAATGAAATAATTAAAAAATATAAACCATTCATGTTATTCCATGCTGCTGCGCATAAACATGTACCATTAGTAGAAGATTCACCAGCTGAGGCTATTAAAAATAATGTCTTTGGTACTTATAATGTTGTTAAGTGTTGTATTGAAAATAAAGTAGATACTTTTGTATTAATTTCTACAGATAAAGCCGTAAATACAACTAATGTTATGGGAGCTACTAAAAGGATGTGTGAACTAATTGTTCAAGGATTTAGAAATAATGGTATAACTAAATTATGTGCAGTTAGATTTGGTAATGTACTTGGATCAAATGGTTCAGTAATACCTTTATTTAAAAAACAAATAGAGAGTGGAGGACCAGTTACGGTAACTGATCCTAATATCATCCGTTATTTCATGACTATTCCTGAAGCTGCTCAACTTGTTATTCAAGCGGGAACATATGCTCATGAAGGTGAAATATTTGTCTTAGATATGGGTGAACCGGTTAAAATATTAGATCTTGCTGAGAATTTAATTCGTTTATCAGGTTTTATTCCTAATGAAGATATTAAGATTGAATTTACGGGTTTAAGACCTGGTGAAAAAATGTATGAAGAATTAATTTTAGATAAAGAAAAACATGTTAAAACAGCTAATGATTTAATATATATATCTGAACCATTAGATATTGATGAAAAAACAATTGAAGAAAAATTAGCTGAATTAAAACAATTATTAGATAAAAACAGAAATGAAATTAAAAATGGTATTTTAAATATCATTAAATAGATGGAAGGTAGTTATGTATCTATATATTCTTTTTGGTTTATTAGGAATAATTACATTATTTTTAATAACTAGAAAAACTGCTTTAAGAAAAAAATGGGGAATATTATTACTTGCAATATTTCTTATTTTTTTAGTATTGCGTTTTCCCATTGGAACGGATATAGATTCATATACCTTCTTTTTTCATGATGTTTCGGCAAATCCCTTAGTGGCAATAAATACCGAAGGTACAGCTTTGCCAAATAATCCTGGTTTTTTATTATTAATGTGTTTTACAAAAAATATCGTTAATAATTTTAATTTCTTTATATTTATATTTAATTTGATTAATTATGGCATAATAGGCTATATTACTTTTAGATATAGTAAGAATTATTTAATTACTATGCTTATAGTATTAGGTAGTGGTATTGTAGAAGTATATATGTCTGGAGTATTAAGACAGATGTGTATAATGAGTAT
>CASEWY010000177.1 GCA_949291625.1 uncultured Bacillota bacterium | reverse complement strand
AAATATGCTGTTGATAACCATTTAACTGGTATTACTTTATTTGAAAATGGTGGCTATGTCATGTATAGCGACCGTATTGAACGTCCAACTAACGAATACATTACTGGTTATGGTATGGGCATTCTTTCTGAAGGTAGAATTACTGAAGAAATGGCTGCAGAAACCAACCAAAATTGGAAAATGTATTACCATTCTTATGGCGGAACAACTAACAAACAAAACTTTAACTATTTAGATGATACTGGTAGTGAATCTGCCGATTTATATGGATATATTTCTTCTACTTATTATGGTCAAAAATTAAATTCAGAAAGAAATGGTTATGATTGGTACCCAGTTCTTGCTAAAGTTAACCCAGAAACTGGCAATTTCATGCCTCAAGCTTTAAATGAAAACGCAGCCACACATCTTGCTACCCAATACAAAGTTTATTTAAAAACTGGTGATGATGGATTAGTTTATAACACTCTTTCAACAAAGTCAGGAAGACAAGAAAATTTTGCTGGTAGAGGAGTAGAACTTGAAGATTATGCAACTCCATTTATGCTTCTTTTAAATGGAAAAATTGGTCTTGCAAGAAATACTGACTATACCTCTGATTCAAATAACGCTACTTTAAAAGGTGCAAGAGCATTTTCTGATTTGACAAAGTCAGCAAATGATGGCGGAGATGTTGAAACATATAAAGATACTTTTTATTCACTTGTTGGTCTTAAATTAAACGAACAAGAGAATTCAATCACTTTTACATTTAACACTCCAGTTAATCAATTCACTGCAATGACTAACCTTTCATCAACTCTTAATTCGCCAATTCCATTAGCTTTTATAGAAAAATTAGCAGAAGAATGTGGCGATACAAATCCTAATACAAAGTATGGAACAGCCATGAAAGATGCATATGGTACAGTCAATACTCATAATCAATCTTTTACTCCTGTAGATAACGTCTTATCTTGTGCACCATATGTTTTAGAAGCAGTTGATTCGACATACAACGTCTACAAGAGAAATACTAAGTGGGTTGAATTTAATAATAGCGTGCCTCAATATGATGATACAGTAAGAAATAGATATTCTATTGCTGGAATTAAAATTAATTACCTTCAAGGTGCTGCAAGTGATCCAAACTATGCTTTCACTCAGTTTATTAAGGCCGGAACACTTGATGCTATTTCAATTCCAAAGGCTTATATGACCCAATACATCAATGATCCTAGAACTACAATTACAGAAGGTGATTCAACCTTTAAACTTAATTTAAATACTGCAACACAAGCAGAATGGGATGTTTTATTTGAAGATAGTAAAGCTGAAAGTGATTATGACTGTAAGCCATTAATGAGTAATGATAACTTTGTCAATGCATTAAGTTTTGCTATTGATAGAGAAACCTATGCTACAAAAAGAGGTAGCGTCCCTTCACAAAGCCACTTTGCTCCAGGATACTTATGGGAACCAGAAAAAGGTTTTTCATATGATGAAACTCCTCAACATAAAGCCGCAATTGCTGAATATTCTCCAGAAACCAATGGTTATAACCTTGATTTAGCTGTTCAATTAATGGACCAAGCAATTACTGAAGAAATTAATAAAGGTAGTTATACTGGTTATGGTGATAGTGAAACAATTGATATTTATTGGATGAATACAAC
>CASEWY010000176.1 GCA_949291625.1 uncultured Bacillota bacterium | reverse complement strand
CATATACATTTTTTAATGCTCTAGCATAACTTTCAAAACTAGGTGTGGCACTAGCTAATAATAATTTACCTTGATGATATTCAACCCGCCATAAAGCTACATCTCTAGTATGATAACAAGGCATTTTATCTTGTTTATAACTTTGATCATGTTCCTCATCCATAACAATTAAGCCAATATTATCAAATGGCATAAAGATGGCACTACGAGTACCTACGACAATATTTACTTCATGATTTTTTACGCGCTGATATTGTTCATACTTTTCTTGATCATTTAATCCTGAATGATATATTGCTACATCATCACCAAAATAGCTTTGACATCGTTTTATCATCATGGTTGTTAGAGATATTTCAGGAACCAAAATAATTACCTGTTTATTCTGTGAAGCATAATGAGCAGCCAATGCTAAATATACTTCCGTTTTTCCACTACCTGTAACCCCATGCAATAAACAAACATTTTTATCACTAGCAATTATTTTTTCAAATGCTTTTTGTTGTGCATCATTTAAGGAATGCAATGGCTTAATTTCTCTTTGAATCTTCTGATAATTTTTTTCTTGTTCATAAACTTCCACTACTTGTTTATCAATTAAAGCTTTTCCTGGAGTTTTAAAACGCGCTATAAAATCACTATAAGTTAAATGATTTAATTTAACTAATTCTTCATAAGCAAGCATTTGTTTAGTAGTTAATTTAACTTGTGGATGTTCTTTAATTCTTACATAGCGTATTTTTTGAATTTTAGCTAACTTACCACTAGGTCTAATTTTTGAAGGAAGCATCGTTTGAAAACAACTAATGGTAGGACTAACTGTTTCATATGCCATTTTAAGAGCTAAATCATATAATTCATCATTTAATAATGATTGTTGATCAATAACTTTTTCAATATATTTTAATTTATAACCAAACTTAGTTAGTAAGGCATTATCATCAAGTAATGTTTCTTCACAATCACTACAAAAACCCATTATTGTTCGATGATTAAAATTAACAATAACTCTAGTGCCCTTAGTAACTTCTTGGGTATGTAAATAAGTATATAACCTATCTAATTTAAGGTTAGAATGTTCAATCCAAATTTGAATAAGATATCTTTTCATGTTTCTATTGTAATATAAAATATCCTTAAATACTAATATTTATCTTGATACTTTACTATTAGGACTAACACTTTCAATTATAAAAGTATTACCACCAATAATACTATTTTTACCAATTACTGTATCTCCACCCAAAATAGTTGCATTTGCATAAATAGTTACATCATCTTCAATAGTAGGATGACGCTTAACATTCTTTAAAGCTTGACCACCCCTAGTAGAAATAGCTCCTAATGTAACTCCTTGATAGATAGAGACATTGTTTTTGATTATGCATGTTTCTCCAATTACTACTCCCGTACCATGATCTATGAAAAAATTATTGCCAATGGTTGCTCCAGGATGAATATCGATTCCCGTCTTACTATGTGCATATTCACTCATCATTCTAGGTAATAAAGGAATTTGTAATAAATATAATTCATGAGCTAAACGATAAATTGTTATTGCAAACATTCCAGGATAAGCAATTATCACCTCATCTATCGATTCACATGAAGGATCACTCTCATATCCCCTTTTTGCATCATTTAATAAAGACTCACGAATCATTGGTAACTTATTCATAAAATCATTGATTTTATCTAGAGCTATTTTTTCATTTTGTAAAGCAATTGTAGCTTGTTTAACTAAAGCTAATTTAACTTTATCTTCATTCCACATGCCACAACATGAAAAATGTTCAGGAAATAATAATATCCTTAATTGTTCAATTATTTTAATTATCTCTTTATAACATGGATGATTCATTTTTTTAATCTCCTTTAAATAAATCTGTAGATAGATATCTTTCACCAGTATCTGGTAAAATTACCACAATATTACCTTCTACTTTTTTAGCAACTTTAATAGCTGCTGCCATTGCGGCACCAGAAGATATACCTACTAACAATCCTTCTTCACAAGCAATATTTCTAGCTATTTCATAAGCTTCTTCATCATCGATAGTGATTATTTCATCAATAATATTAACATCTAATGTATTGGGGATAAATCCAGCACCAATACCTTGAATCTTATGTGCTCCAGGCTTATTTTTAGATATAACTGCAGAATTTGTAGGTTCAACAGCTATAATCTTTATATTAGAATCTTTTTCTTTTAAATATTTACCTATACCACTAATTGTCCCACCAGTTCCAACACCACAAATAACATAATCAATTTTTCCTTCCATCTGTTCATAAATTTCTGGGCCTGTAGTCAAATAATGAATTTGGGGATTAGCTTCATTTTCAAATTGTTGCAAAATATAACTATTAGGATTTTGACTAGCTAATTCATTAGCTTTTTCAATAGCACCTTTCATCCCCAATGATGCTTCACTCAAAACAATTGTAGCACCATATGCCTTAATTAAATTTCTTCTTTCAATACTCATAGAACTAGGCATAACAATTACTAAATTAAGTTTTAAGCGTGCTGCTATACTAGCTAAAGCAATTCCCATATTTCCACTAGTTGGCTCAATAATTAGGGTATCTTTATTGATTTTTCCCATCGCAATAGCTTTCTCAATCATATTTTTAGCCGCTCTATCCTTGATACTACCACTTGGATTAAAAGCTTCAACTTTAGCAAATATCGAACCTTTTAATTGATAATAATCTTCTATAGCCTTACAAGCCACTATAGGTGTATTTCCAATTGTTTCTAAGATATTATTAAACATATTTTCTTAAATCTCCTTTTAAATTCTAAAAAAGCATCAATTACTGATGCTTAGGTTTATAAAATTGACGATTCTCCAAAGCAAATAATTTGCTAGTAAACTCTCCAGGTTTAACTTGTGCCAAAGCATTATCCAAAGTGTTAATGCGCGCATCCAAATTATCAATTAAATATAAGATTTCTGCTTCTTTTACCATTGGTAATACCGGAGAACCATATTCATAATGTCCATGATGAGCTAAAACCATATGCCTTAATAAAATAGTCTCTTCATTATTAGACATATCTAAACGTTGCGCAATATTCGAAATTTTAGCTTGCATTATAGATATATGACCCAATGATTTACCCTCTATAGTATATTCTGTCATAATTGGCCCACTTAATTCAACCATTTTGCCTATATCATGAACTAATATGCCACTAATTAATAAATCACGATTAATAGAAGGATATAACTTGCAAATCGCATTAGCTACATCAACCATCGAAGTAACATGTGTTGCCAAACCACCTAAAAAGCTATGATGTATTTTAGCAGCTGCTGGATAAGAATAAAATTCATCTCCAACTTCTTTAAATATTTCTTGAATTAATCGTTGATAATTATTATTTTCTAAAGAGGCTATAGCACTCTCTATTTTATTTTTCAAAACTTCTTGCGGTACATTTGTTGTCATAACAAAATCATTAAGATCAATATTCTTCTCATCAATCTCCTTGATTAAATTAACTCTCAATTGCAAGTTTTTATTATATTCAAGAACTTCACCATGAACCTCATAAACTCTTCCTGCTTTTACAATAGCTGATTGAGCATCACTAACATCCCAAAATTTACCATCGATTGTTCCACTTTTATCTTGAAAAACTAATGATAAATAATTTGCTCCTTTGGAAGTTACTCCATTTAAGACACTCTTTATTAATAAATTCATTTTTATGCTTTGTTTACTTTTAAAATCACTAATCATGTTTCTCATTCCAATCCATTTCATCTAATATGGCATAAATATCTTCTGTCTGATAGCCTTGTGCTAAACAATATTTAAAGATACTATTACGCAAACTAGAAAAATCTTTAGCCTTTTTTTCATATTTTCTTCTAGCTTTAGTTGCACAATTCTTTAAATTATCAATTTCATCCTTACTTTCTTGATTAAAATTAAGATCTTCCATAATTCTATTAATGATATCACTCTCAAAACCTCTTGCTAAAAGCTTTTGATACATCATTTTCTGTTTCATCTTAATGCTTTTACCATTAATAGTACTTTGCAATTTTTGTGCCCATTTTAAAGCATTTTGATATTCTTCATCCGGATCAGTACTATCAATTACTTCCATAATCATATCATAAGGAATACCCTTTTTCTTTAAGGTATTGATTATCTTTTGTTCACCTTGCAAAGTCATCTTCATATTATGGACCATATTTTGCGTATAAACATGATCATTTATATAATTTCTTTCTTCTAATTGATCAACAATTTTATTAATTGTTTCAATATCACAAGGCGTCTCATTTGTTAGATAATCATATATTTCTTTAGTAGTACGATCTTTACGAGAAATCATTTTAACACAATCAACATAGGCTTTCATTTGCACAGTTTCTTTCTGCAAATATTCTACTTGTTCATTAGTCAATTTTTCATTCTTACGTAAGCCACGATTAAAATAAGTATCATAACTAATTAACAAGTCTATCGTTTCATCACTAGGATTATGCAAAACAATTTCTACATATTCATCACGTGTTTTTATTCTTTCTATTTCATATAAGTTACGATAACTTAAAATAGCTTGATGATAAACTTTCATAATATTTTCATAAAAAATATCTTGATCATAATTAGCAGTTTGATTAATACATTCTAAACGATGATCAAGCAATTCTTGCTTATTCATTTGATTAAATTTCAATAATTTATCAGCTAAATCTTCAGCATCGTCAAAGAAATAACCCGTTTTTTCAGGAATAACTAAATCGTCTAAAACATTATCATAGCGTGCAAAAACCATAAGACCACTAGCCAAGGCCTCTACATAGGTCATACCTTGCGTTTCAGTTAAACTAGCACTAACAAAAGCTTGAGCACTATGGTAATAATGTTCAATGATTTTATTTTCTACTCTACCTGCAAATTTAACTGTATCATTGATGCCATAACGATCAGCCATAGCCTTCAATCCATCTAAATCTGGGCCTGCACCAACAATCAATAACTTAAGCTTTGTTGTCTTATCATGCAACACCTTAAAAGCATCAATAATAATATCAATACTTTTTTCTTTAGCAACTCTGCCAACAAAAAGGATCAATTTATCATCATCAGCAATATCATATTTATTACGAATTTCTTCAATCTGTTTGTTCGTAGTATTTTTAGGATCAAAACGCTTTATATCTAATCCCGTAGGAACTACATAAATATTACGCTTAATCTTATAGCGCAATAACATTTGTCTAGTCTTTTCACTTGGTGCAATAACCTCTGTAGAAGTATCACCATATAGACGACTAAGTTTTCCCACAATATTTTTCGCCGCCTTATCAACCGTTTTAGAATTGATGAAATTAATATAATGCGTATAATCTTCATACGTCGTATGATATGTAGAAACTAGAGGAATATTTAAATGTCTAGCACAAATTCTAGCAAATATACCAACACCAAATTCTGTTTGGGCATGAATAATATCAAGATTTAATTTCTTTATTTCTTCATAGGCATCAAGATGAAAAAAAGAAGTCATACTATAACCATAAAGAAATTTAAGTTCAATTCCTCCAAGTCTTAATATATTATTTTCCCATTCACATTTTCCATGTCCTATCTTGGTTGTTACAACATATACTTCATGTCCATGTTTCTCTAATTCTCTTCTTAGAGTATCACAAGAAGAAGCTACACCATTTATTTCCGGAAGATAAGTATCACTAAATATTCCAATCCTCATCTAAATTCATCCTTTCGCTTTATTATGTACATCCATTATTTTAACATAAATAAAAGCTAATCCTCCAACTAACATTACTAGATAATATGACATAATACGCCATAAAAGCATTGTAGAACTGGCATTTACTACCCCAAAGACTTTAGAAAACATCAAAACAAACATTGCTTCCGTACCACCACTAGCTCCTGGTATTGGTATAAAAGCATTAACCATGCTCACATAGGAAGTCATCGCAATCGTATCAATTAAAATACCAAATGAAACATCGATATCTAAAGCTAAAAAGCAAAAGAAAGGAATACTATAATAAAGTAATAATCTAACAACATTACATGCAATTACTTTTAAAATAAGGGCACGATGTTGACTAAGCTTTTTAGTTTCATTATCAAAGCGTTTAAGTTGAGCATCGATAGTCGCAACAACCTTTTCTCTATTCTTAATAATTTTAAATTTACAAGCAATATCAATTCCTTTAGTAGTAATAAAAGTATAAACTTTAGGAAAACGGCCTAATGCCCAAAGCCCAACTATAACAATACTATTAATTAAAAAGCCTAATAAAACTAATATTAATAAATTCGAGAAGTATTTTTCAAAATAAGCAAATCTAATAATTAATAAACATAACACAACAAAAACCATCGTACCTTGGTAGATAATAAAATCCATCCATAATACACTAGCAGCATCACATATTTCAACTTTTTGTTTTTTGAAAACATAAACTTGTGCAAATTGTCCTCCACTACTACTAGGAGTTATACCATGGAAAAAGCTAGCTACAAGCGCGTTTAAAAAACCATCTCTTAAACGATAATGAGGATTTGATAAACTCGTCAATAAAGTAAGGGCTAAGCCTACAAAACCTTGTATCAAGAAAACTACTATTACACATAACAAAAGATACCAAATATTAATATTACTTAACACAGTAATTATTTCTTGATAATTATCTTTAAATGACAGCCATAATACAAACAAGCTCAAACTAACTACTAATAATATATTGAGCAAATAATTTCTTAATTTATTCTTCTTCATATCTAGATTATACTATTAAAAAAAAGTTCTAACAACCAAACTAAAAATATTTAAGAAATTTTTAAGAAAGAAAAAGATCTGCACTCAACAGATCTCATTCCATATTTAATACAGTTTCATAAACTTTCTTCAATTGTTCACCTATTTTAGCAATATCTTTTTCCATTGCCACTTTATAACCATTTTCTTTAGTACTAGGTAAACGATGATTAGCTATATCATCAATCAAGCTAACAAAATCATCAACGGTTTTCCCTTTATAACAATCCCGTTTATCTACTAACCAAGGATCAAAAACTCCAATGTCTCTAACTAAAACATTTTGTTTACTAGCCAGAGCCTCTAATACAACTATCCCTTCCGTTTCTTCATTAGAAGGAAAGAAAAAGCAAGAAGCATCTAAATAAGCACCTTCAATAATAGGGCCTTTTACATAGCCAGGAAAATATACATTATTAGGATGATTATTTATAACATCTTGAATTTTTTTAGGAATTGATACTAAAGGAGTATGGCCAAACCAAATAAATTTATAATCTGGCATCCTTTTCGCAACTTCTATAAAATCTAATATTCCTTTTCTTTCAAAATATAAACCAACCGAAATAACTACTTTTTCATTTTCTTTTATTCCAAAATATCTTCGATAAGCTTTTACCTTCTCCTCATCATAAGCATATTTATCTAGATCAATACCATTGCTAATAGGAAAGATCGGTAAAGTAATACCATAACTTTCTAATAAACCCTTAGAATATGGTGTAGGTGTAATTATCGCATCAGCTTGCGTATATAAACTAACAATTAATTTTTTAAATATAGGCGCAATTTGATTAGACAAAATAAAGCTGTTTTTAAAATCCTCTTCAGTACTATGCGCATGATAAATTACCTTTTTACCTAATTTACGCGCTTGTTTAATCATTGTTTCACTACTAAGCCCATAAGTATTAATATGTAAAATATCATAATCAGTACATAAAGGATCAATCGTATAATCAACATTTGCCTTAGTTAAAGCAACTTGTTGATGCTTAAAAGCTCTACCTATACCTGATGTTTTAATTAATTCTTCACTTTCAAAATATAATAAAATCTTCATCTAATCATTTCCTTCATCGAATTTATTATAACATTAAAGCAAATACTTTAAAACCATCACGATGATACCTATTCTTCTTTCATAATTTTATTTATTTTCAAGTTTGTTAATTGTTTCAAATTACTATTTATACTTACAAAATATACAAAAGCAATTATCAATAATCCTAATATAATAAGAATATAATCAATATCATTTAAATAACTAGCAAACCTTCTTATCAAGAATATCCCAATTATAATTACTAGTATATATCCTATTAAAAAAGCTAAGGTCTTGTATTTAAAATGATTTAATTTTATTTGCTTATTTTTAGCTTTAAAACTTAAAAATATAGCATAATTCTTTAATCTTCGTTTATTATCTTTAAAATTATATATAACTATTAAAGCTAATAAGCCTAAAAAGTAAACTACTTGAACACTATAAGAAATAAATTCAAAAATCATCATTCCTTGTTTTGTTTCATTTCTTAATTCATATGTTGGATGATAAATGCTATAATCCGTCATATTTTGATTCTCTTCATAAATTAAATCAATTTCATCATAATTAATATCTGCTTGAGCAATTGGACTTAATTGATCAATATATTCATCATAATCTATTTCTATTTTTTCACTTTCTTCAACAAATACATTATTTATAGTATCAAGATTATAATAAATATTATTTTGTGAAGTATCTTCCTCAATAATATCAATTACTTTAAAAGGCTTTATTTCTAAAGTACCATCCACACTTTCATATACTAAATCAATTGAATCATTAACTTCAACATCATCACTCAGATTTTGATTGACGACAATTTCATTATCAATAGGCATTTTAAATGAAAAAGTATCGTTATTAACTATAGGTACAATATTAACAATATAATTCTTATCATCAATAATTGCTTCTTTAAATGGAACAATTCTTTCTACATTACTAACATTTTTAATATCTAAATCTCTATAATTATTATAAATATTTATATAAAGTTTATTAATATTCAAAACGTTTTTAGAATCATCTACATAAAAGCTTTTAGCACTAAATAAAAACATAAACATTAATATAATACAAGCAAAGCCAAACAATAAGCCAATTTTAACATCCTTAGACCAATACAACTTTTTAATAATTTTATTGATAGGAATATTAAAATTATAATTATTTATCTTTTTTAAGTTATCTAGTTCATGTAATTCTTCCTTAAATAATTGATAATCTTTTATCTTATAAACAACATCTGCATATTTATATACCAAATCCAAATCATGACTAACTATTATAACAATCTTATTTAATGAAAGTTTCTTAAGATATTCCATTACTATTATTTTATTTTCTCTATCTAATGATTCTGTAGGTTCATCACATAAAATAATATCTGGATCAAAAGCAATGGCTCTAGCTATACCTACTCTTTGCTGTTGGCCACCACTTAATTCATTAGGATGTTGTTTTAAAAGGTGCAAAAGATTTAATTCTTCACAAATATTGATATAGTCAATTTTTTTATTCAATAATGTTATATTATCTTTGACATTTAATTTGGAAATTAATTGATAATCTTGATAAATGCTAGTAATTCTACCCTTAATTTTAATAGAACCACTAGTAATACTTTCATTTTGAGCAATCATATTTAAAATAGTAGATTTTCCACAACCTGATGGCCCAATAAATGCATATAAGCCACATTTATCTATTTTTAAATTAATATTATTGAATATTATTTGATTACCAAATGATTTACAAACATCTTTAAGGTAAATCATGTTAACTACCTCTTAAATAAATTTAAACTCAAAGTCATTAAAACTTCTGCAATAGTCATAATAATTGTAGCTAAAATTAGATAATAAATATTACTATTAATCGAAATATTATATCCTAATAAAATAACTAATTCATTAATTTTAACAATTAAAATTTCACCAACACCTAAACAAACAAGTAACGAAATAACCATTATTAGTATTATTTTACTAATATCTATAAAAGTAGGACTATAAGCATAATCTTTAAGCAATTTATTTTCTTTCAATATAACTTTCTTATTCATTAATAAATTTATATAATAAATTCCAAAAATTACTAAAATAGTTACACAAAGATAAACAATTAATAAATCATTATTGCGATTTAAAATAATATTATCATTAGTTACATTACTCTTTTGTACAAAAGAAGTTTTATTCAATCCCATATTATCATTGATTTTATTACTAACATTTTCATAATCACTACCTGGTTTTAAAATAAACTTCACATCTTTAAAATCCAAACCATCCCTATTAATAATAAAATCATTTAATATTTGATCTTCTTGGATACTGCTATTAACTAGCGCAATACGCATATCTTCATTACTTAAATTAGTAATACCTTTAATCGTATAATAGTAGCTTTCAAAAAAATCATAATTTTCATTCACAACCGCATCACGCACTTCATCTTGTAAAAAGCCAATACTTGCCCAAGTACAAACTTTCAATTCTATCTTTGTCCCAATTAGACTTTCCATATCATTTATATTAAATAGTTGTTGCCACAACTTTGCGATATTGGTATCAATGATAATATCATTAGTATCACTCATTGGTTCACCATATAGAAGAGGTATATCCCAATTATCATTTACTACATGAAATAAATTAATACTATTTGCTGCAACCTCTTTATGTGCTTCATCTAATAATAGAATATCATTTTGTTCATATTCATTAACAGAAGGTAAAACTATATTACTTATAAAAGGAGATGTCAAAGGCTTAAAAGGATAACCAATACTAGTCATATCTTCATTAGATATTGTCGGTAAACATTTATATATTTGTTGATCTTTTCCTAATATTTCTTGGTCCATTCTCGCTCCATCAACATAATACAAATCATGATCTGTATTAACTTCTACAGCCACAATCTCTTCAATATTATCTATAGTATTTTCCAATCTATCATAAGGAATATTATCATAATCAATATAGACTCGCGGATAATAACTATCTCTAAATCCAGTTTTAAAGAAAATATAATTATCTTCTAATTCTTTTTTACTTACCATTGGTTCATTATAAGTAACAACTATACTTTCACCTGAACGAATTGTTTCTAAATAATCTACATCAGCATTTATAGAAACAAACATATTAAACATCAAATATAATCCTAATACACCTATACTAGATAATAAGAATGTTAAAATAAATTTAAATGGTTGAGATTTTATATCCTTTAAAATAAATTTAATATTGTCAATTATTGAACGTTTTTGTTTAAGAATTTTTTTCTTTATAATTGGCAAAGTTTGTTTAATAGTAAAATCACTCTTAATCTTCCCACTATCAATTTCTACAATTCTATCAGCATAAGAACTAGCTAAAGCCATATCATGAGTAACGACAATAACTAGCTTTTCTTTAGCTATTTCTTTAAGCAAGTCCATAATCAAAACCGCATTATCATGATCTAATGCTGCTGTTGGCTCATCAAAAACTAGCATTTGTTTATTATTTAAATAAGCACATAAAACTTGTACCCTTCTTTTTTGTCCTTGCGAACATTTTTTAATCTTCTTATTTTTTATATCGATTAAATGAAATTTATTAAGAAAAACAATTGTTTGTTTTTTATCTTTAGATATTAAATTAATATTATCTTCAACACTCAAATTTTCAAATAATTCGATATTTTGCGATAAATATGAAGCTGATAAAGGATCGATAATAGTCCCATCATATTGCGTATCAATTTGCGTAATAATATTTAATAAAGTTGTCTT
>CASEWY010000175.1 GCA_949291625.1 uncultured Bacillota bacterium | reverse complement strand
CCATAAATTTTAATGCTCTATCTTTACCATTTTTATAATCTTCTACTGATTGTGCTTGTTCATTTAAAACTTCTAAAACAATAGTTAGAATTGCTGAAGTATCACTAACTTGTTTTAACCCTTTTGCTTCAACTACTGCTTTTGGATCATTATTTTTCATAACTTCTGGTAAGACAACATCCTTAGCTTGTGAATTACTCAATTCTTTAGCATCCACCATATTAATTAATTGACCTAAATATTCACAATTAATATCTGCTAAATTACCACCATTCTTATTTAGCCAAGCACTAACTTCACCAAGCATCCAGTTGCATGCCATCTTAGCATTTTTAGCTGTCTTCATTACTTTTTCATAAGTATCCGCTAATTCTTTATTCGCAATTAAAACACTTATATCATAATCATTTAAGCCATAATCTTTTTGATAACGCGCTTTTCTAACATCTGGAAGTTCCGGTAAATCAGCTTGAATAGCTTTAATCCAAGCATCATTTAATAAAATTGGGAAAATATTAGGTTCAGGGAAAAATTTATAATCCACTGTTCCTTCTTTTTTACGCATTAAAACTGTTTCTTTTAAAGTTTCATCATAACGTCTAGTAGCTTGTTCAACCTTTTCACCAGCATCTAATAAAGCTTTTTGTCTAGCTACTTCATAATCGATAGCTTTTTGAACATTCGCAATACTATTTAAATTTTTAATTTCATTTTTAGTACCAAAAACATTAGAACCTTTAGGTTTTAAACTAACATTGACATCACAACGCATGGAACCTTCTTCCATTTTGACATCACTAACTCCAAGATAATATAAAGTTTGTCTTAAAGCTTCAACATAAGCAGCAGCTTCTTTACCATTTTGCATATCTGGTTCACTAACTATTTCTACTAATGGTGTACCTGCACGATTATAATCGATTAAAGTAATATCATTTAAATGGAATTGTTTAGCAGTATCCTCTTCCATATGAATACGATTAATTCTAATATTTTTTTCTTGACCATCAACATTGATTTTAATATAACCATTTTTTCCAATAGGATGAAATTGTTGAGTAATTTGGAAACCTTTTGGTAAATCACTATAATAATAATTTTTACGATCAAATTTTACTAATGGATCAATTTCTAAATGTAAAGCTGTACAAATTTGAATAGCCTTTTTAACAGCTTCCTTATTAACGCAAGGCATTGTACCAGGATGACCTAAATCAACTTCATTCACACAAGTATTAGCTTTTGCTCCAAAAATACATGGTGCACTAGAAAACATTTTTGTAGCCGTTTTAAGTTCACAATGGATCTCAATCCCTATTACTACATCATATTCCACTTAAGCTACCTCCTTTTTTAGATCTTTCAATCCGGTAATTTCTTCGATACCTGCTCCAATATTAAACATTGTCTGTTCATCAAAAGCACGACAAGTTAAATTAACACCAATAGGGCAACCATCGATTAAGCCCATTGGTAAGGTCATACTAGGATAACCTGTAAAATTACCAATAATCATATGATTTTCAACAATTAAATATTCATTAGACAATTCATCACGACCATGATCATCCAATTTAGGTGCTATATCATTACTTGCAGGCGCTATTAAACAATCATATTTATCTAAACAACGTTTAACTTCTTCAACGATTAAACGTCTAACTCTTTGAGCTTGTCTAAATAATTTTTCTTGATTTTCAACAAACAAGCCATAGCTTCCAATTACAAATCTCTTACGAATTAAAGAACCAAAGCCTGCTGTACGAGAATTAATCATTATTTCTTCTACGTCTTTTCCATCTTTTCTAACGCCAAAACGAATACCATCTAAGTTAGAATGATTAGCTGTAGCTTCACAATTAGCTATTAAATAATATGTTGGCAAAATAGCTTTTAATAATTGTTCATCAAAACTTACTTCTTCAACTATAGCACCTTTAGCCTTTAAATTAGCCAACAATTTAGCAAACATTTCTTTAGTTTGTTCATTGGTTAAACCATCATAAACATTTTTAAATACGGCAATTTTTTTCCCAGCTAAATCACTATTCAAATTTTCACTATATGCTTCTACTTCACGATTACTACTAGTCATATCTAAATCGTCGCGACCTGCTAATACTTCTAAAGCAACACATGCATCCTCAATAGAACGGGTAAAATATCCTACATGATCTAAGCTAGAAGAATAAGGAATAATACCATAGCGCGAAATACGCCCATAAGTAGGTTTAACTCCTACAACCCCACAATATGATGCAGGTTTACGTACAGAATCTCCCGTATCACTACCAATCGCAAAATCTACTGCTCCACTAGCAACTATTGCTGCACTACCTCCGCTAGATCCTCCAGACATTCTAGTAATATCCCATGGATTTAAACAAGCCCCAATATTACTAGTAAGATTAGTACCACCCATCGCTAACTCATCCATATTAGTCTTACAGATAGTAATTGCGCCAGCATCATGCAATTTTTTAACAATCGTTGCATCATAAATAGGAACATAATCATTTAAAATATTACTACATGCTGTAGTTTTAATACCTTTTGTACAAACATTATCCTTTAAAGCTATAGGAATGCCTAACATCTTTCCATTTTTTGGCATGTTTGCTAATTGTTCACTTGGATCTACAAAAGTTACAACATCATTATATAATTCATTGCTTTTCTTAGCTTTTGCTAAAGCTTCATTAACTTTAGTCTCAACATTTTCTAAGTTATAATCTTTAAACATCTTACTTTACCACCTTAGGCACTACAAAATGACCTTCTTTTTGTGCTTTAGCATTTTTTAAAGCATCTTGTTGACTACATACATTTTCTACCACATCTTCTCTTAGAAATGTTGTAGGCATTTCAAAAGGATAAACCATCTCTTCTACATTAGTTGTATCAATTGCTTCTAATATCGATAATTGCTTTTGCAAAGTTTCAAACTCCAAAGCAATATCTTTTGCTTCATCATCAGATAAATCAAACATCAACTGATGAGCAAGCGTTTTAAAATAAGCTATATCTTTCATTATTATCAACTCCTTTAAAGATTTTATCATATCCTAATCACTAATTAAACTTGTAAATTCATCTTCTTCCATAATTCTTAAGCCTAAATTCTGTGCTTTTTGAAGTTTAGAACCAGCATCCATGCCCACTATAACAATATCCGTATTTTTAGAAACACTAGAAACAATAATAGCGCCCTTTGCTTCCAACAAAGCCTTAGCTTCATTTCGCGTATAATTATTTAATGTTCCCGTCAAAATAACTTTTTTATTGGAAAAATAAGACTCTTGAACTTGTTGTTTATGTTGAAGCATATTTACTTTAACGGCTTTTAAGTTTTCAATTAATTTAATATTAGCTTCATCTTGGAAAAAGGAAACAATTGCATCAGCCGTAATTTCACCTATATCATCGATAGTTTTTAAATCTTCTAAAGTTGCTTTTTGAAGATTTTCCATAGTTTCAAAACGATTTGCTAAAACTTTAGCCGCCTTTTGTCCTACTTGTCTTATACCTAAACCAAATATTAATTTATCTAAATTATTATGCTTACTCTTTTCAATTGCCGCAATTAAATTATCATAAGACTTTTGACCAAATTTATCAGTATTAACTATTTCTTCTTGATGATATTCTAAATGATAAATATCTTCAATCGATTTTAACCATCCCGCTTTATAAAATAATTCAACGCGCTTTTCTCCTAAAGTATCAATATTCATCGCATCACGCGAAGCAAAATGCGCAATTGCACTAACTACTCTTGCCGGACAATCATTATTGATGCAATAGTGGGCAGCCTCATCTTCAAAACGATGTAAAGGCATATGACATATTGGGCAATATTTAGGAAATTCATAAGGTTTTTGCAAATCCGTACGCTTTTCTTTTACACTACTTACAACTTCGGGAATAATATCGCCAGCCTTGCGAATAATAACTTCATCATGGATACGAATATCTTTTAATTTAATTTGATCTTCATTATGTAATGTCGCATAGCTAACCATACTACCAGCTAATTTAACTGGGCGCAAACGGGCATTAGGGGTACATTTCCCTGTTCTTCCCACGGTAATGAAAATATCTTCACAAATAGTTCTAGCTGTTTCAGCCGGAAACTTATAAGCAATTGCCCATCTAGGAGTACGGGCATTAAAACCAAGCATTTGTTGTAAATTATAATCATTTACTTTAATTACGATACCATCGATATCATAGCCCAATTCATCACGCAATTTACTAATTTTATCAATATATTCTTCAATCTCTTTGATATTATGACAAACTTCAAATAAAGGATTTACTTTAAAAGACATACTCTTTAACCAATTTAAAGCTCCACTTTGAGTCTTAAAAGGAAGTTGTTGATCGCTAGGAATATGATACCAATAAGCATCCAATTTACGTGAAGCAGCCACTTTAGAATCTAATTGACGAATAGAACCAGCTGCCGCATTACGACAATTAGCAAATACATCCTGATTTTGGGCTTTGCGCATCTCATTTAATTTAGCAAATACACTACGAGGCATAAATACTTCACCACGTATTTCTAAAGGTTCTTTATATTCTATATCCATAGGAATACTCTTGATGGTTCGAACATTTTCAGTTACATCTTCACCAACTATGCCATCACCTCTAGTAACAGCTTGCACGAAATGACCATTTTCATAATGAATAGCCATAGCTAAACCATCAATTTTACATTCTAAGCAATATTCACAATTACCTACTTCTTTTTCAACCCTTTGAACCCAATTTTCAATCTCTTCAAGATTAAAAACATCCGCCAAAGACATCATCGCTCTAGGATGAGTAACTTTAGTAAAACCATCAAGAACTTTACCACCAACTCTTTGAGTAGGACTATTCGCATCAAATTCTTCAGGATATAACTTCTCTAAATCTTCCAATTCACGATATAACATATCATATTCTACATCGCTAATAGTTGGTTGATCCAAAACATGATATTCATAATTATAACGTGTTAACAATTTACGTAATTCAAATAATCTTTCTTTTGACATAAGTTACCTCTAAACTTTTTTAAGTGATGGATGATTCGCAACAATTTTTTTAACTCCATGAGGATAAGGAAAAGCAATTTCCAAAATATTACCATTCACCTTCACAATGATACCATCGCCAAACATGGCATGATTAACTTTTTCACCTTTTTTATAACTTTGTGAATTAACCTTAATAACTTTAGGAATACTAGTTTCATTATCAGATACGACGATATCTTGTTTCTTTGTTTTATTTAAATGTTCAATATTATTTTCATCTATTTCCTCAATAAATCTAGACATTACCCGTGGCTTAGACAATACATAACTAAAGCCTGAACAATCAGTTAAAAATAATTGTTTACGCGCCCTAGTATAAGCAACATAAGCCAAACGTCTTTCCTCTTCAACTCCATCTTTGCCCTCTTGCATGCTTCTTTCACTTGGAAAGATACCATCAGACATACCAATAACAAATACATAATCAAATTCTAAGCCTTTAGCAGCATGTATAGTCATCAAGAAAACATATTGATCATCAATTTTTTCCTCTTTTTCACCATATAAAGTAACTAATTGTAAATACTCATCTAAAGTAGATTCTGGATACTCATACATGAAACTTTGCATATCATTAATAAGTTCCTTCAAGTTTTCAATTCTATCCGTTTCTTGTTCATCTTCAAGCATCTTGCGATATCCACTATCTTCTAAAACCATCTCTAAGACTTTAGAAACATCCATATCATTTACCTTAGTCTGCCATCTTTCAATCATTTCAATAAAATCATTAATGGTCTTCGCATTTTTACCACTTAAAAAATTACCATTTTTACAAACTTCATACATGCTTATATTTTCTTTTTTAGCATTATCTAAAATCAAATCTAAGGTCTTATTACCAATTCCTCTTTTAGGCACATTGATAATCCTTTTAAAAGCTAAATCATCACCCGTAGTAATCATTCGCATATAGCTTAAAGCATCCTTAATTTCTTGACGCTCATAGAACTTAATGCCCCCAAAGATAATATAAGGAATACGTGCATCCAATAAGCCTTTTTCTATTGATCTAGACAAATAATTATTACGATATAAGATAGCCATATTACGATAATCAATCTTTTTATTATTATGCAAAAATGATATTCTATTTGCTACCCAACTAGCCTCATATTCTTCACCAGGTGCACTATAATGAATTATTTTTTCATGACTATCTTGACTAGTATATAAATCTTTTTTAACACGATTGCGATTATTTTTAATCAAACTATTCGCCCCATCAAGAATATTTTTAGTCGAGCGATAATTTTGATTAAGAATAATAGTTCTACTATCTTTAAAATCACTATCAAAACTCATGATAATATTTACATCTGCCCCACGCCAAGTATAGATAGTTTGATCTGGATCACCTACAACATATAGATTATTTATGCTACCTACTAAAAGGCGAATAAGTTCATATTGGACATGGTCAACATCTTGAAATTCATCAACATGGATATAATGAAATCTATGCATCCATTTATTTAAGATTTCTGGAAACTTTTTAAACATTTTAACTGTCCATAATAATAAATCATCAAAATCTAAAGCATATAATTGATGCAATCTATTTTCATAAAATCTATAAACTTCAGCCTTAGTCTTTTCACCACTAAAAGACCCCGCCATTTCCAGAGCCCTATCAACACTAATATAAGCCGATTTATTATTTGAAATGTAATCTAACAATGAACCAACAGAAAATTTATTCTTATCAATATTCAATTCCCGATAAGCTTCTTTAATAATACTCTTTTGATCATCTGCATCTAATACTGTAAAGTTACGCGGATAATTCATACTAGTAATATCTTCACGTAAAATTCTTACACAAAGGGAATGAATTGTACTAATAAAACATGCTGTATTTTCATCATGAAGGATATTTTGAATCCTTTTTTTCATCTCATTAGCTGCCTTATTAGTAAAAGTAATAGCTAATATTTTATTAGGATATACATTTAAATCTTGAATTAAGTGAGCTATTCTCATGGTTAAAACTCTAGTTTTACCACTGCCTGCTCCGGCAACAATTCTAATATATTGGTCTTCAGCAAGCACTGCTTCTTTTTGATTTTCATTTAAAAAACTAATATCGATCATCATGAACTCCTTTTACAATATTAATATTATATAACAAATTTTCCACATAAACATGATATAATAACTACAAAATGAAAGGTTGATAAAATGAGAAACATCGCAAATAGCTGGATTGATTATGAATGTATCGACGCAGGCAATGGAAATAAGGTCGAAAGATGGAAAGATATAATCTTAAAAAGGCCTGATCCTCAAGCCGTTTGGAACATGAATGATAAACAATATAAATATGATGCCATATACCATCGCTCAAAATCTGGTGGTGGTAATTGGGAATATAATAAAAAACTTCCGGAATTTTGGACTATTAATTATGGTAATTTAACTTTTAAAGTATCACCTACTGGTTTTAAACACACTGGTATATTCCCTGAACAAGCAGTCAATTGGGATTGGATGATGAATAAAATTAAGAATGCTAAAAAACCTGTACGCATCCTTAATCTATTTGCTTATACTGGCTGTGCTACTATGGCATGTTCAAAAGCTGGAGCTGAGGAAGTTGTACATGTTGATGCTAGTAAAGGCATGGTACAATGGGCCAAAGAAAATATGGAATTATCCCATCTTGAACATAATAAGATTCGATTTATTGTTGATGATGTTCTTAAATTTGTTCAACGAGAAAAAAGAAGAGGTCATACCTATCATGGTATTCTAATGGATCCTCCTTCTTATGGAAGAGGCCCTAATAATGAATTATGGAAATTAGAAAATCAAATTAATGATTTAATTAATGCTTGTCTAGAAATTTTAGATCAAGACCCTATATTCTTTTTGGTAAATGCTTATACTACTGGATTTTCAAGCATCGTATTAGAAAATTTATTAAAAGAAACAGTATTAAAAAAATACCCATCAGGACATATAGAAGCTGGCGAAATTGGTCTGCCTATTACCCGTAATGATTTAATCTTACCTTGTGGCATATATGGAAGATGGTCAAATGATTAATATCATCTATGAAGACAATCATCTATTAGTAGTTGAAAAACCAATAAATATACCCGTTCAAGCTGATAATAGTGAAGATCAAGATCTTTTAACTATTTTAAAACAATATTTAAAAGAAAAATATCATAAACCAAATAATGTATATTTAGGCCTAGTACATCGTCTAGATAGACCAGTAGGCGGAATTATGGTATTTGCTAAAACTAGCAAAGCTGCAAGTCGGCTAAGCGACCAAATTCGTACCCATACCTTTAAAAAAACATACTTAGCTATAGTTTGTTCATCAAATATACCAAAACAAGGACATTTAGAAAATTATTTAAGCAAAAATAATAAAACTAATATGGTATATGAAGACCAAAAAAATGGTAAATTAGCCATATTAGACTATCAATTATTAGAAACTAAAGATAATTTATCATTAGTAAGCATCAACTTAAAAACGGGAAGGCCTCATCAAATAAGGGTACAATTTTCATTAATTAATGCCCCATTATATGCTGACCAACGCTATAATCCTAACGCAACCAAAAATCAACAAATTGCTTTATGGGCATCTCAAATAAGTTTCATTCATCCTACAACTAAAGAATTAATGAATTTTTCTATACCCAAACCAAATAGATATCCTTTTAATATTTTTTAGGAGGTAACATATGCCAACAAAAAAAGTAATTAAAAAAGTAAATAAAAAAAATAAGCGACATGTTCAACAAGTAAATAATGTACATAGAAGAAAAAGAAAACGTCGTCGCATTAAAAAATCCGTATTAATAGGTTTTATTGCTATTGTAGTAGCTATTTGTGCCATCATTTTTGTGCCACGCACTATTCAAAATAATAAATTAAAAGATTTAGGCTATGATAGTCAAACTATAAAAGCTATACGTGAACAAAAATTACAAAAAGAAATTATCGACAATCAATATTATAGCGATTATCTTGCCCAAGAAATTCTTAATGACAATTTAAAAGAAGAATATCTTGATCTATATAGCGTAAGGACAATTGAAACACCTTTAGAAGAAAAAGACTTCCTTTTATACCATCGTCTATTAGACAAAGGATATTCACGTCAACAAGCAAACAATTTATTTAAACAATTAAAATTCTATGAGATAACCCCACTATTAGTATTTGATTATCAAGTACTAGAATCAACTTATATTAAAGATTGTCTAGATCATCGTGATACCAATTCCGAAACGCACTTTGAATTAACTAATGACTATTATACGGAATATGAAAATACCATAGCGGTAGATGATCCAACTAGTAGTGCTATGTTAGTAAATAAAACTTATTATTTAAGTAGTGATTATGTACCTACCAATATTACGGAATTGTCCGTAGTCTATGCTGCTGCAAATGTATCCTTAGCTCAAGAAGCTGCAGATGCTTTTATAGCATGGGTAGATGCCGGTATGGATTTAGGTATACGCTTCTATGCAGCTAGTGCCTATCGTCCTTATAGTCATCAAGAAGAATTATATAATGATTATATTGCTTCCATGGGTCAAGAACAAGCAGATGCTCTAAGCGCTCGCCCAGGCTTTTCAGAACATCAAACAGGTCTAACCGTAGATTTAGCTTCTGTAAATAGTAATGGTATTAGTGAATATAAAGATACTAATGAATATACTTGGACTAGCACTAATTGCCAAGACTACGGATGGATTTTAAGATATCCTGAAGGAAAAACACAAATTACTGGTTATGATTTTGAATCATGGCATTACCGCTATGTCGGAGTAGAAATTGCCCAAGCAGTGGTAGCTTCTAATTTAACATATGATGAATATTATTGTTTATATTTAAAACCATGGAATGACCAATCATTAGCATATTCCACAAATACAAATCAAACTACAACTGAAACAACAGCTCCAACAACTCAAGATGCTTAAACAAGCATCTTTTTTCATTAAAAAAAGCTTGCATACACAAGCTATAATACATATTTATATAAATAATTAGCGATGCCATCTTCATCACAACTATCACCAATAAAATCCGCAGCCTCTTTAGCATCCTTTGAGCCATTAGCCATGCATACCCCAATGCCAGCTTCCCTTAACATCTCAATGTCATTAGTTGTATCACCAAAAGCCAAAACATTTTGCATATCAATGCCCATTTGCGCACAAATAATTTTAACGCCAATATCTTTAGCTAGTAAAGGATTACTAAATTCAAATAAATCTTTTGCCGTTTTAAAAGCCACATAATCAGGACTTTTATGCGCTTCATAATAAGCTTCAATATCCTTCATTTTTTCAGGAGGTAAAATAAACATTAACTTAGGTTGAGGACCTTTAGTCAACAAGCGAACATCTCCTTGAAAATAAGGTGTAGCTGTCCTTGTAGCTACATTGATAACATCTTGGGTAATCTTTTGACAATATAAACCACTATCATCATAATAAGTAGGAATATAACCAAATGGTTCATACTCATCTATCAATTTTTTAATAATATCTTCAGCTAATGGATAACAAGTCGCAAACTTATCTTGTTTTACATTCCAAACTTCGCCACCATTCATGCCAACAACATAATCCACAATATCATCTAACTTCCAACCCTTAAGCAATGGTTTAATCCCACTTACTGGTCTACCTGAACATATTGCAAACTTAATATTCTTAGCCCTTGCAGCTTTTAGAGCTTCTATAGTTTTATCAGTACATTCGCTTTTAGAATTAATCAAAGTACCATCAATGTCACTTGCAATCAATTTAATCATATATTATTCCTTAATAAAAGCTAATATTTCAGCTTTTCTATTTTCCATATCACTATATCCTAGCTCATATAATTTTTTAAGATTCTCAGGATCACCACTAAAACGTTTTACTGGTATAGTCTTACTTGGTCTAATCAATAAAGCTTCACCTTTATCAACTAGATCATAAATGATATTCATTTGTTTATTATAATTATCAGCTCTAACACTATAATTATCATAAACTTTTGGATATTTTAAATAATTTAAGCGCATAAATTCAAGCATAGGCTTTCCAGCCGGTTTACGCACATAACCTTCAGGTTTAGTCGTAATTACAAAATGCTTCTTATTACCTTTCGCAATACTTCTTTCAATAGGGATCATAATTTTAATTCCCCCATCAAGATAATGATGACCATTAAAATTAATAACTCTACCTGCTATAGGCAAAGTACAAGCCGCTTTTAAAAATTTAAGATTATCATCAAGAATCATTTGATCAAAGAAATAGGTATCACCTTCAACACAATCAAATACCCCAAATTCAATTTCATGTTTATTATCATTTCTTAATGAAGCAACTTCATATTTCAAAACATTTTTTAAAAGATGATCAAACATATAATCATAGCCAACATAACGTCTTTCCTTCAACAAAGGAATAAGACCAACATTACGCTTATCAGCCATATATTTACAACTAATTTCTTCTAATAGTTTAATATCTTTTTTATAATAGCTACATATATGCATAGCACCACTAGATATTCCTACGCCATAATTGAACATGATATTATTTTCAATTAACCAGACTAGAGCACCAGCAGTATAAGCACCACGCATGCCTCCACCTTCTAAAACTAAGCCAATATTTTCCATATTATCTCCCACTAAATTACCTTATAATTTTAAATCAAAATAAAGGTGCAAACAAGTTCAAAATTGCTCTTAACAATCTTTTAAACAAATATACATTATCACAATCTTTTAAAGTGATCTCCTGTGAAACCTTTAAAGTATCCAAATAATCTTGTTTCATTTTCTTTAAACAAGCACATTTATACATTAAGGTGCCACACTCAAAATGAAGATAATAACTACGATAATCCGTATTTACCGTACCACAAATTCCAAATACATCATCACAAATAAAACTCTTAGCATGTACAAATCCAGGGGTATATTCATATATTCTAACCCCCGCTTGTAAAAGCTGTTTATAATTACTTTGGGTAATAGAAAATACATACCATTTATCAGGAATATGAGGAACACAAATTCTAACATCAACGCCACTTTTACTAGCTAAAGTTAAAGCCTTTGCCAATTCATTAGTAATAACCAAATATGGCGTATAGATATAAACATAACGCTTAGCCGAATTAATAATATTTAAATGAATATTTAGACCAATATCTTCATTATCAGTAGGGCTATCACAATATGGTTGTACTAAACCATCATTTTCATAATATTCACAAGGCAATAAATATTGAGCATAATCAAAATTTTTTGGTTTAGCTAAATATTTATACATTTGTAAAAACATAAGAGTAAAAGAAGTAACTCCTTTACCTTTAAGCATTATCGCATTATCCTTCCAATGCCCAAATCTAACCGTTTCATTAATATATTCATCCGCA
Organism: uncultured Bacillota bacterium; assembly: GCA_949291625.1. Classification (GTDB taxonomy): domain Bacteria; phylum Bacillota_I; class Bacilli_A; order Erysipelotrichales; family Erysipelotrichaceae; genus JALEVB01. Next base: position 8,540 of record CASEWY010000175.1, on the reverse strand, counting down.
AGATTAATTCCCCCACAATAACCAACATTATTATCAATAACACAAATCTTACGATGGTCACGATTATTCATTTGAATTACCAAAGCTGGTCTTAAGCGATTAAATTTATAACATATTATACCCTTATTTTTTAATATCGTATCATAATTACTAGGTAAATTAGTTGCACAACCAAAGTCATCATAAATCAATATAACCTTTACACCCTCTTTGACTTTAGCTTCTAATATTTCTAAGATGCTATTCCACATCTTACCTTCTTCAATAATAAAATATTCTAAAAAGATAAAATGCTTAGCCTTAGCCAATTCTTCAAGCATACTTGCATATTTTTCTTCACCAGATGCAAAAAATGTAACCTTTGTATTCTCGTAAATACCAAAGTCATCCGCATTAAAACCATAATTAAATAATTTATAAGCTTCATGATCTTGAGAATATAATTGTTGCAAGATGCCTCTAGTATTTTCTATTTCATCCTTAATTCCTTCATAATTTAAATTAGCCATCCGCAAAGCTTTAGAAACTTTACGACCACCAAACATTAGATATAATACTCCCCCAAATAAAGGAACTATTAAAACTAAAATACACCAAGCTATTTTATAAGCCGGATTATCTTGGCGGTTAATAATATAAATTACAATAATATAGCTAAAAACTCTAAAAAAGATATTAATTGTATAACTTCCACTAATATCAAATATGCTATATAAAATAATAAATAATTGAATTAAAATTAACAAAAAAACGACTATCAATCTATTTGTTAATTGCTTTTTTAATTTATTTTTCATAAAAATTAAATCCTTATCTCATATATATTTTTAACTTTTTCCCCATTTTGATATAACCAATGATATGAAGGAACATTTTCAACTGCTAATAATTTAGCATTTAATCTTTCTATCGTCTTCTTTGAAGCAATATTATCGGGAGAACAAGTTATTATAACGCTATCCATTCCCTCATTTTTAGCTATTTCTAACAACAATAAAGTAGCTTTATAAGCATAATGATGACCTCTATAACGACTAAATACAGTATAGCCAATATTACCTGCATAATATAATTCTTCATTCATTCCAAAGCGCAAATCACATATGCCAACTATCTTATTGCCTACTACCATATGATAATAGATAACTTTATTATCTAATTCATTCTTAGCCTCATCAATTCTAACTACCTTTAATTCTAAAGCTTCATCCTCTTTTTTCTTAAACCAATTAAATATCATAATTCACCTAAGTAAAAGAAACTGTATTAAATTAATACAGCTTCTTAATCAATTCTACATATATATTTTGCAATTCGCTCTTTTGATCTTCATTCATCTCATTTTGTTTAGAGCCATCAAAACTATCTACTAAAGATAAATGATGTCCAACGATTTCACCATCTTTAATCGCAACAACTTCAGGAACATACATAACTGGCTCTCCATCTTCTTCAATCAAAATAGAAGCTAATTTATCAATCAAAGCACTAAATTGATCATCTTGAATTTCTTCTGCATAAATATCAACATAATATACAGGAACATTTTCACTTAAAGCTGCATCATTTAATACTGGTAAAGCTCTTTGGCAATATGGACAATTTGCATATCCCCAAACAACAATACCTGTACCACCTTCATCAAACATTCTTAAGCCATCCGCAAAAGAAATCTTTTCTATCGCAATATCAACACCATCTTCAAAGAAAGTATATTCATCAGTTGTAAATTCAGTAGTTTCTAATTCAACACTATTTTCATAAGTAGATTCACTTGTTTCAGTTGTAGTAGTTTGGCCACTTGAACAACCAAATAATAGACACAATCCCATTAAAGCAACAATTATCTTTTTCATGTCAACCCTTCTTTCTTAACAAGCATTTTAACATTATTAATATCTTTGTACAACTATTTTATTTTTTTGATTACTGTTGCATCATATAGTTCATTTATTTTTTCTCTTGTTCCTAAGCCTTTAGAAAAGCTTGTAGCAACCTTACAACAATTCGCAAATTTAAAACTATCTATAGCATCTTTAGAACGATTATAATTAACTACAAAACCAGCAACCAAGCTATCTGCTGAGCCTACAGTATTTACAATCTTATCTTTTTGCGGAGCATCACACTTATAAACACCATCTTCATTAACAAACAAAGCGCCTTCATCACCCAATTGGACAATGATATTCTTAGCTCCTTGAGCAAATATTTCTTCCATTGCTACAATTATCTCTTCTTCATTATTCAATTGACGATTAACCATGCTTTGCAAATCATCAACATTAGTACGAATCAAAAAAGGCTTATAAGCAATACATCTTCGATTAATATCCGCATTAGAATCCAATATTACTCTAACATTACATGCTAATAGCTCTTTGATCATATCACAAACATCATCAAGAATATAAATAGGACAATTACCACTAAATACAAAGGTATCATTCTCATCAAGACGTTCTACTTTCTTTCTTAATGTTTCCATATTTTGCGGAGTAATATAAGGTCCAGCGGCATTTAAATCAGTCTCTTCACCATTGGCTCTAATCTTAACATTAATGCGGGTATGACCATCTATATAAGTAAAGCTAGGTTGAATATATTCATATTTTTGCAAAAGTTCAATATAAAAATGTCTAGTAAAACCACCAATAAAACCAAAAGCCCGACTTGGAACCATCATATTATTTAATACGATAGAAACATTTATTCCCTTACCACCAGCTTCATAGAATTCCAATTGGCTTCGATTAGTTTCTCCCTTTTCTAAAGGTTTATCATATTCCATATAATAATCCAATGAAGGATTAATTGTACATGTATATATCATTATTATTTCCTCCTATTATGCGACTTTTTCTAATATTTTAACTATCAACTTTTGCGCCAATTCTAATTGTTGAACTACTAAATATTCATATCTACCATGATAATTATAACCCCCTGTTCCAAGATTTGGACAAGGTAAACCCATAAAAGTAAGATTAGCCCCATCAGTACCCCCACGAGTTGGTACCTTAATAGGTTTAATATTTAATTCTTCCAAGCTATCCATAGCTAATTTAGTAATATTTGGATAATCTTTTAAAATATCATACATATTTTTATATTGATAAGAAATTTCAAGTTTTAAAACATCTTTACCATAGCGCAAATTAATATATTCTGCACTTTTTTTCATCAACATAATCATTTCTTCTAATTTATTTATATCATGATCACGAATAATAAAGGACAATGTAGCTTTTTCAACACCACCATTAAAACTATCTAAATGATAAAAACCATCATAACCATCAGTATATTCAGGTCGCTTACTATAGTCCAACATATTAATAAAGTCAATCGCAATATTACTAGCATTAATCATTCTACCTTTAGCACTTCCCGGATGAATACTAAAACCAGATATTTCTACTTTAGCACTTGCTGCATTAAAAGTTTCATCACAAACTTCATTTATAGCACCACCATCTAAAGTATATGCAAAATCACAACCAAACTTTTTAACATCAAAATATGCTGTTCCAAGCCCCACTTCCTCATCCGGGGTAAATGCTATCTTAAATGTAGGATGCTTAACTTCTGGGTTATCATGATAATAGGCAACTGTCTCCATGATAGCCGCAATCCCTGCTTTATCATCAGCTCCAAGTAATGTTGTACCATCCGTAACAATCAAATCTAAACCTATATGTTTTTCTAAATCAGGAAATTCTAATGGATCTAAATTATAATCATCATTTAATTTAATAAGCTTACCATCATAATTAGTAATAAGCCGAGGATTAACTCCATGTCCATTAAAATCTGCCGTATCCATATGTGCAATAAAACCAACTATCTTATCACTACTACGATTACCTTCAATTGTTGCATAAACATAACAATGTTCATCAACATAGGCATTATCAACTCCTAATTCATGCAATTGCTTAACTAATAAATTAGCTAAATCAAATTGTTTCATTGAACTAGGTGAGCTATTACTTGTTGGATCAGACTGAGTATCAATTTTACAATAACTTATAAATCTTTCAATTAACCTATTCATATTTACTACGCTTTCTTACTTATAATTCTTTTATAGGGTTCCCAAATGCATTTACCAATATACATATTAGTAAATGTCGCATCAAAATTACTATCTAAAGGACTGGAAACATAAATACCAACCCCATATTTATCATCACTATTAAAATTAAAAATACGCATTTGACGATAGTTTTCCCCATTCATACTATTTTCAATTTTAAATTCACCATCGCGATGACTTAAACGATAATACATAAAATGAATATCTGAAGATATTTTAGAAGTAGACCAATCACTCTTACCATTAATAGTAACTACTGTAGATAAAAAACTATAGCTATCATTATGATATTCAATACCAACTTTTACCCAATTTTCATCATCAACATAAATTAAAATTCCTGCCTGATCATATTTATTTTGATAATTAGCTTCCACTTTAACTCTAAAAGTAAAAGCCTGTTTGGTATATAACAATAATGCTGGAGCATTGCACTTTTCCACATTATAATAAGTCTTCTGCCACATATCTGTATGACTAACAGAATTAATAATTACATAATCATGATGAATTAAATAAGTAGTTGGCTTATTTATCCACTTCATAATAGAAGTATCTAACTTTTTATCCATAATCTATTCCTTAATACATTTCAATATTAACGATTTTACGTAACTTCTTTAATTTTAAAGCCATATCCTTAATCAATTGAATTTTAGCATTTAAACTAATAGTCGAATAAGCAATTGCCTCATGCGCAGGATTATCTGACAAACCAACCATAAAAGTAATCATCGTACTAGAAAGCAAGAAGGCTTTAATTAAACAAGTAGCACCATCAGTTTGATCACTTTGTAATAAATTATCTAAAAAAACACTATCTTCTACACATTTCCCTAGATAACGATTTACTTTTTGTAAGGTCAATACCCCTTCAGTAACTAAATCAATGCCTTCAATATAACCCTTAGGTGGTACATCAGATGTAAAATCAATAAGTGGATCAGTTTCAATTGGTTTATTAAGATATCTAGAAACTATGGTACTAGTAGTACCTCCACAACAAATCTTTAAGCCACTTGCGGATAATAAGCGTTCAACTACGCGATTATCATCTTCTTTATGACTAGGAGGACCTACCATAACAATCGTTTCTTTAGCTTCAAGCATCTTAATGCAAGCAACTGTCGAATCATCACCTGGTTTTCCATCATATAAATAATTAACATTAGCCAATAAAATTCTTACAATTTCTTTAGCACTATCTTTATTGGTAGTATATTGTTGCAAAAACTTTTCGACTTCTTCATGTTGCCATCCAAAATTTAAAGTTTGCCCTACTCCTGCATGAATAATACCATCAGAAAAAAAGGTAATATAATCATTAGGCAAAACATTAAAACTAGCCTCATAAATCTTCTTTTCATTATATAATCGCTCTTGACGATCAATTTTCATAACCATTCCATCGCGAATAAAAATCGCTAAAGGATTATCATATTCAATAAGTTTTACATGTCCATCATAAAATACTTGGATGATAGAAAATGTCGAATATGCAACATTTCTTTCTTTACAGACTGGCAAGGTCTTAGCTACGGTTTCTACCGTTTCACTAAGACTCGCCCCTTCAAAAATCATTTCGGAAATTATCGTACTAGTAAGTGTCGATAATATATTGGCTTTAACTCCACTTCCAAGTCCATCAGCTAAAACCATGATAAAAGATTCATCATTAATCTTACTAACGACATTATCTCCACATAATTCTTCATTCTTTTTATTTAACGAACTGTTCCATGCATCAATATGAATCTTATCCTTCATCTTCCATAACCTTTTTTAATTTGGTTAAAGCTACTTTACTACGTGCCGTAGTCTCTCCTAATAATGAAGCAATTTCTTGTACAGTTCGCATTTGTTCATCAATTACTTGTTGAGTAATTTCTATTGTCGATGCTTGCATCTTTTTCATTATTTTTTCTTTTGTTTCTTGTACCGTTAAATCCATTAAAATGATTACATAATAATTTTCATCATTTAATCGCATTATTGCATGATCAAAAGTTTTACCATATTCTTCATAATAAGCTCTAAAATATTGAGTTTCACTACTCTTCCGCTTATTTTGTAAAAAATCGGCAATTTCTTTTTTATTTAATATGGAAATAATCGGCATTCCTACTGGATTTATAGTATCTAGATGCAACATATACATAGCAGCAGGATTTATCTCTTTAATTAAATCATTTTCATCAGTAACTATTATGCCATTAGGCGTATTTTTAATAATGATATTACTAATACTTTGGGCATGTTCCAAAGCATAAGGCAAGCATAAATTAGGATCAGCCTTACCATCTAATACGGCAATAGCCTTATCACGGCATGTTTCATAACCACAAGCTCCACAATTAAATTCCTTACTTTTAACATTTTTACCCATCATATTCAAAACATCTTGAATTTGAGAATCACTATATTGTGGATGATAAATATCTTGTTTTTCCCATTTAGCATATAAATCATCTTCATTACCAACTTTTATGATAGGTTTTTCCTTTTCCACATTATCGCGAATCAAACTTTGTCCTAACCATTCATTATGCTTAAAATGTGACAATAATGGACCATTGATACAAGAACCATCACAAGCACTCATCTCAATGAAATAACCTTCAAGCATTCCCGAACGAATAGCTTCTAAACATTCTTTAATGCGATTTATCCCTTCAACATTAACTCTTTTATAATGATCATTATCACATAAAGTTTTTAAGATGCCACTAGGTGTAGGATATAAACGAGCAATAGGATCTGAAACTTCATCCCAACCACTTTCCATATCCGAATCACTACCTATCCACTTAACAACTTCTTCAACATTTAATGTTGCATCTACGGCATTATTAAATCTAGGATCATTAGCTTCCTTTTCCTTAGCAATACAAGGAGATATGAAAACAACCTTAGCATCTTTATGACGCTTTTTAATATCCATACCATGGGCAATCATCGGTGAAACTACTGGAGCTAAATATTCTACTAAATCTCCATATTCTTTTTCTACTAAAGAAACAACGGCAGGGCAACAAGTAGAAATAATATTGCGCATTTTTCTTTCCGCAATTAATTTATTATATTCTTGAGAAACTTTAATCGCTCCATTTATCGTCTCTTCAACATCATAAAAGCCTTTATCCATCAATTGCTTTTTAAGCCATTTAAAATTTGGCCATACTGTTACAAAACTAGGCGCAACACTAACAATTACCTTTTCCCCTTGCGCAAGCCACTCTTTAACTCTATTTAGATTACTAATAATTTTTTTAGCACTATGGTGACATACTTTATAGCACTCACCACAAAGAATACACTCTTCCTCTATGATTGTAGGCTGATGATTAATATAACTCATCGCCTTCGTAGGACAAACTCTAACGCATCTAAGGCAATTACGACAATTAGCCTCTTGTAACCTTATATACTTTGTCATAACAAGGATGCTATTTTATTACTAATAATATCTTTGGCATTTTGAAGGTTAACACCTTCAATTCTTTCACCATTAATTCTAATGCCTAATCCAAGTTTGTCCTGGCAAGATTGCATGCAAAATGAACCTTTTACCTCAACCTTATCTTCCCAATTATTCTCTGCTAATAAATCATTAACAATCTTTACAACTTGATTTGAACCTTTTACATAACATGAACTACCAATACAAATTTCTAAAGTAACCATCTTCTATACCTCTTATTTTTCTCTATGTAAATGCACATTTTCAAAATTAAATTCTTCAACTACATTAGTAATTGTTTTCTTTTGTGCACTTAAATTTTCTTTATTCATCCTAGCTTTAGTTTTAATGCTTGATTCAAATGCTCCAGGGCCATTAACACAACCACCAACACAACTCATACCTTCTAAGATATCAGCACTAAATTTACCAGCATTCATCAATAATAATTGTTTTTTGCATTCCATGCAGCCATCTGCATATATAGCTTTAACCTCTGGCATATTCTTTTCACTAGCAGCTTCAGCTACCGCTTTACTAACGCCTCCACCTTGAGCAAAGTTACGTCCAAATACACTAGCTACTTCTTCTTCTTTAGCTTCTAATTCTTCACAATGAATATGTTTAGCAATCATCATTGCTGCAAGTTCTTCAAAAGTTAAAACATAATCAACAGCAGTAAATGATTCCATAGCCTCTTGTTTTTTAGCAACACATGGGCCAATAAATACAATGCCATGATCTGGATAATCTTGTTTAAGTTTACGCGCAATAGCCATCATAGGTGAAACCATTGTTGAAACATTTTCTTTATATACTTTAGGAAAATGAAGTTTAGCCATATTAACAAAAGCTGGACAACAAGATGTCGTCATTGGAATCTTCTTTTCCATATGTTCTAATAATTCTTCATGTTCATAATAAGCAACCGCATCAGCACCTATAGCTGCTTCATAAATTTTATCAAATCCCAACATTTTA